>NZ_CAWPAV010000176.1:0-1890 GCF_963885725.1 Proteus sp. G4380 | reverse complement strand
TTTATGTTTTTGATTTAGGGCCAAATCTTGTATTTTATTTAATATTAAAGTGAAATTCTTAACTAATTAAATGATCACAAATCGCTGGGTAAATTTTTCATATGTGAGAAGGGCGAGGGAAAAGGTGAAAAATGAGGATTAAGCCATAAAAAAAGGGCTACTGATGAG
Organism: Proteus sp. G4380; assembly: GCF_963885725.1. Taxonomy (NCBI): domain Bacteria; kingdom Pseudomonadati; phylum Pseudomonadota; class Gammaproteobacteria; order Enterobacterales; family Morganellaceae; genus Proteus; species Proteus sp. G4380. The sequence goes on along the minus strand of NZ_CAWPAV010000176.1, from coordinate 1,722 downwards.
CCCTTTTAGGTAGCAAAAAACACTGATTTTCTGCTAATTTGATTAATGTTAATTTAACTTAACTTATTGATCTATTTTCAGAATACACCGGTGAACGGGTTCCAACCTTGATCATTTTTCTTTTCTTTTAAGTAGTAAGCATAATTAGCTGTCGCCGCCCATAAGAAGTTGAGCACAATACTGACTACATTGAGAATTGAAGGGCTTAGGGAAAGTCCTTCCACGATAAAACTTACCACAATGATAATAGCAACATTAATCCCGAATAAAGTTAATGCTTTACGCCATAAACCAAGGATAAGAAAATAAATAAAGCCAAAGAAGAAAGCCCAGATATTCATCCCAATTAGAATACGCTTACCGAAAGTCAGTGCTTTATATGCAGCCTTGTATTCTGGAGATTTAGGAGAACCATATTTTTCGAAGAAATCAAAACGCTCTTCCCATTTGGCAGAATATTCTTTATTCATCATAATTCCTGTTAGAGGGTCATTTAATTGTAGTCATAAAAAAACGCATTTTTACATAAAGTAACTTTGCAAACAATATAAATTTATTAACATTTTATTAATATATTGTTTTGTATAATAAATATTATCTTACACGCGATATTAGTTTATTTTCATAAAATTCTTATTGTTAAAATGTTTATTTCTTTTTTATAGGAAGAATAAGATTTTGAGACAATAAAATTTTATTCTAAAGCGATTATTTAGATAAAAAATAAGAAATCAGGTTATTGGCGTAACCTGACTTCTGATAGGAAAAATCTTGGCGTTGAGTTATCGAACAACTAAAACAGAAGATTCTGCATAGCTAACAACAGAAGAAGCTGTCGAGCCTAGTAAGTAGGTTTTCATTCCAGGGTTGCGTGAGCCTATCACAATCAGATCAGCTTGGATTTTTTTTGCGGTCTCTAAAATACGGTCGCGTGGGTTACCTACGGAAATATAAGATTGGGATGTGCTATTGGGAATTTCAATATGAGATAAACTATCATTTAACGTAGATAATGCAATTTCAATACGTTGCTTATCATTGGCAAGACGGTCTTGGCTGCCAAAAGCAAATCCGACAAAGGACTCATAGCTAGGAATAACAGATAAAAAGTGGATATTTAGTTTATCGGCCATCGCTAATGCTTTGAGATGAGTGACAACTTTATCCAATAAACCAAGCTCAGTAAAATCGATGGGAACTAATACAGTTTTTGTCATAGTGGCTCCTCATTAACCTTTTATATGTTGGGGGCTTTAGTGGGTTGTTATTATATACACCAAAAATCAGTCACCTCTTAATATTATCAGTGCAAATAAAAAACGGTATAAAAAAATAGAAATATTTTCATTTTTGAGATATTCATATTTATTTTATGTAAAAAGGTTGATCTATCATAAGATTGCTATTGATGGTAGAAAACGTAATAAAAAAGATAATAATAAAGGAAAATATCTTGATGTTTTTAGTAAATATCGATATTCCATATGACAAATTATATTTAATATAAATTAGAGTGTGCAGTTTTAGAGCGTTACTAAATTTAATAGAAGACTATAAAAAGTGAATTTATTTAGATTTAATAAAATTTATTTTTGAAGAAATGAGTGTAACTAAAAATATCCTTTACATACAATGGGTTGTGTGTAGTTAATATTTATTTTGGCCATAATGGTTAATGATAATCAATTCCATTAATTATTATTTGTTTTTAAGTCATCATAA
>NZ_CAWPAV010000175.1:0-8116 GCF_963885725.1 Proteus sp. G4380 | reverse complement strand
CTATATTAAAAATCACAAATTTACTTTATATTATGTGATCCTTTGTTATATAGGATAACAGAGTACTCAACGCTTTACTTTTGACGAGGTTTTTCAGGATGTTGTCAGCCAGACACTCAGCTAAATTACAGGTGTTCTACCCTGTGCTTCTTTTGCTTCTTTCTATGCTATCAATACAAAGTGGCGCATCATTGGCAAAAAGCCTGTTTCCTGTTATTGGCGCCCCCGCAGTCACAGCATTACGCCTTTTTCTAGGTACTCTGATCCTGTTTTTTATTTTTAAACCATGGCGTCTAAGCTTTTCTCGTAGTGCCATAATGCCACTATTTTTATATGGTTTATCATTAGGGGCAATGAACTACTTATTCTACTTGGCTCTTGAAACTATTCCATTAGGTATTGCAGTAGCACTTGAGTTTACGGGACCGCTTGCGGTAGCGATGTTTTCTTCACGCAGAGCAATCGATTTTTTATGGATAATCTTAGTGATTGCTGGATTAGGGTTATTACTGCCGATTGGGGATAATATTCACGGACTCGATCCCCTAGGCATTTTATATGCATTAGGTGCGGGTGTCGGTTGGGCACTGTATATTGTTTTCGGACAACGTGCAGGAAAAGGCTATGGCGCAGCGACAGTTTCTATTGGCTCACTTATTGCCGCCTTTATCTTTTTCCCTATTGGTATGCTACAAAGTAGCCCTGAGCTAGTTTTTAGTTGGTCTATATTACCTATTGGATTAGCTATTGCGATTTTATCTACCGCTTTTCCTTATACTTTGGAAATGATTGCACTTACCCGTTTACCGGCAAAAACCTTTGGGACATTGATGAGTTTAGAGCCTTGTATGGGGGCTTTTATTGGTATTATTTTCTTACATGAACATTTAACGTTAATACAATGGGTTGCGTTGGCATTTATTGTGTTAGCGTCGATTGGTTCCACTGCAACCATGAAAAGAAAAACCAAAATTGAAAAAGTAGAATAAATATTTATACAGTTTAACTTATTAATAAATAAAATATTAAATGAAAAGAGATCAGTTGATCTCTTTTTACTTATTAAATAATAACTTTACTTCCCTAACATTGCTATTTTAAGCATATTGTCTTATTCTAAATAGGCTATTTCGATAGATGACATTTTTATTAGTAATGCCCTATCAATTTAATAGTAGCAAGCGATAAGACTAACCATTAATAATCCACTATCATAATTAACAGAAATTAAGATATTGAGTTATTAATTATTTAGGGAGAACGATTATGAGTACTGCTAAATTAGTCAAATCCACACCTTCAGCCCTGCTTTATACCCGTAATAATGTTGATGACAGTGTTAAACTGCATACTATCGAACTACTGCAGCAAATGGTGACTCAGTTTATCGATTTGTCTCTCATTACCAAACAAGCACACTGGAATATGCGCGGTAGAAACTTTATTGCCGTACACGAAATGGTAGATGGTTTCCGTGATACCATCAATGAACATACTGATGAGTTTGCTGAGCGTTTAGTACAATTAGGTGGCACAGTCCTTGGTACACCACAAACTGTCAGTAAAAAAACACCTTTAAAAGCCTATCCACTCGATATTCATGATGTGCAAGATCACCTTAAAGCATTGGCTGATCGCTATGCGGTAGTCGCTAATGATATTCGTAAAGCGATTGATGAAGTTGAAGATGAAGATACTGCTGATATGTTTACCGCAGCATCCCGTGATCTAGATAAATTCTTATGGTTTATTGAAGCAAATATTGAAAACTAATTGCTTACTTAATCACATGCTTCTTACTGAAAAGGGCTACCAATATAGGTAGCCTTTTTATTATTCTGTTTTAGGTATATCTGGCTGATAAATAGGAAAGACAGGTAGCGCGGTTAATAGCCGTGAGCCGTAGTTTTTCGTTAATAAACGTCTATCATAAATAACAACTTCACCATGACAATGATGACTACGAATAAGACGCCCAACTTGCTGGATCAAATTAAATGATGCACTTGGTAAACTTTGCACTTCAAAAGGATAACGTTTCAGTGATTTTAGCCATTCCCCTTCCGTCACAATGACCGGATCAGTAACAGGTGGAAAAGCAATTTTATGAATATGTACTTGCGTTAAATAGTCACCTTTTAAATCTAACCCTTCAGCAAAAGATTGTAGCCCAATTAACACACTATTATCGCCCGCATCAATACGCTTACAATGTGTCTCCACTAAACGATAGCGCGGTTGATCTCCTTGGACTAAGAGACTCAAACGTAGATCTTTAACTTCCTCTAAAAAACCTTCCATCGCCCGTTGACTACTAAATAATACTAATTGCCCTCGATGGTGGTTTTCTACCATTCCTTGACGAAAATAGCGTGCCATCTCTTTTAAATGCGCTTTTTCATTCGCCATTGTCGGTTCATAACGCATTTTAGGGATAACGAGTTTCCCTTGCCTTTCATGTGTAAAAGGCGATGACAAGGTAATAAAACGATCATCAAAGTGTTCGCTTAGTCCTGTAAGCTCTTGAATACGCGAAAAACTGTTTAATGAACGTAGTGTGGCAGAAGTGATCACCACATGAGGAATATTTTTCCATAATAATTGTGTTAACTGTTCACTAACGCGAATACCAGCACAATGTAAATAGAGATGTGACTGCTTTTTATCATAACGACGAGTAAGCCATTTCGAAACGGGTGCTTTTGATGTCTGCTCTAATGTCGCAAGTCGCCATAGTTTTGCCATATTTTCCAGATAACCAACCATTCGGCTAGTGGTTAAAATCGCGCGATGTAAACGTACAACATCTTCTTTTGCTGTTCGCTCAGTTAAGTCGTTAAGAATCGACTCACCTAACATTTTTAAACCATCGGTTAGCTTAAATAAATCTTGGCAACATAACAGTAATTGTTCAGGTAATTGACCTAAGGGAAATAAATATTCATCATTTTCACTGCGCTCAGGCAATAACGCGCGGGTAAAATGTTCAACGTCTTGATAGGCTTCGCGCATTTTTGCAATATGAGCATCAAAACGAATGGGATCGGCTAATTTGGGTGGTTTGACTGGGATAAATTGTGCTAAATATTGGCTGACATGACGAGTCATATTATCAAGTTGCATATTTAATGCCGATAAGGTTATTTCCCCTTCAACTTCAAGCGCATCTCTAGCAACATCAGGAATATGATGCCCTTCATCCAATACTAATAAAATATTTTTTGCATCAGGTAACACCGATTCACTTTCCATCGCAGCCATCACAAGAGCATGATTGGTGATAACCACATCAACTTCGTCTATTTCTCGACGGGCCAGAAAAAAAGGACAGCGATGATAGTATTGGCAATTACGACCTAAGCAATTCATTTTATCTGTGCTAATCTTGCGCCATAAACTATCCGTTAATGCTCGTTTATGGTGATCACGCAAACCATCCCAACCAAAGCTGGTAAAATCGTGCTTTAACTCTTGGCAAATCTCCCTTTCCGCACTGGTTGCGACATCAACTTTATCTTCCAGCAAGAACATTAAATCAATTTGCTCGCCTTCTGTTGCACAAATTGCCTCTAAATTACGGGGACATAAATAACGACCTCGCCCAAAAGCCCCAGTAAAAGTCAGGTCTGGAATAATTTTTTTTAGTAAAGGCAGATCTTTGCTGTAAATTTGATCTTGTAGCGCCACATTCGCCGTACTGATAATCAGTGGTTTTTTCTCTTCCCGACTGATAGCAATACCAGGAATAAGATAAGAGAGTGTTTTACCTACTCCGGTAGGCGCTTCAATAATTAGATGTCGCCCCGTTTCATCAGAAAATGTCTTCGCAACTTCAGCAATCATTTCGCGCTGAGGCGCTCGTGGAATAAAGCCTTCAATATGCTCAGGTAATGCTTTATACCATTGGCTGATTTGCATTTTTACAGATTGAGAAAGGGACATAACTACTCTATTTGTCATTAAAATAAGCGTTATTGTCGCATAACACTGTATAAAAATCAGTAGTCAGCTGCACTTACTCGCCTTTTTCATCAAATACTGCGTAACCCTACGAATTTATTGAGCGGTGTTATAGATTATTGATCCAACTCTTCATAGTATGAAAGAGAGCGGTATGCCAATTAAAAAGAACTTTATTAACCTTTATAAAAATAATACCTCTTGCGTTTTATTTCGCACCACAACACCAATTAAGAGATAATAAAATGACTTCTGCAAAGCGCCCTATTTTTAATTTAGAGTTAGACCTACTCAGAACTTTTGTTGCTGTTGCCGATGGTTCCACCTTTGCCGCAGCCGCTGAATCAGTTTGCCGAACACAATCTGCAGTCAGCCAACAAATGCAACGCCTTGAGTCATTAATAGGTAAAGAGCTTTTTGCTCGACAAGGGAGAAATAAAACATTAACCGAAGCAGGCACTCAACTGCTTAATTATGCTCGGCGGATTTTGCGCATTAATGATGAAGCATGTTTATCTTTATTGCATGAAGAAATTGATGGAATATTAAAGATTGGCTCTCCCGATGATACAGCAAACACAATCTTACCCGATCTACTTGCTCGTTTTTCAGGTGCTTATCCTCGTTTAATTATGGAGATTATTGTTAAACGTAGCCCTTTTTTAATGTCAATGTTGGAAAATAATGAGGTCGATTTAGCCATTTCTACAGAAGAGCATGTCGGTTACCCTAAAATTGTCTTACGCGTATCGCCTTCGTTATGGTATTGCGGTAAACATTTTAGATTTGATCTTGACGAACCGTTACCTTTAGTGGTTCTTGATGAACCAAGTACTTACCGTGATATGATGATAAATCACCTTGATCAACAAAATATTCGCTGGCGCATTGCCTATATTGCCACCACCTTATCTGGTGCCAGAGCGGCCGTTCGTGCTGGTTTAGGTATAATGGCACGCTCTATCGAGCTTTCTGGTGATGATTTACGTATTTTGGGTGAAAAAGAGGGATTACCGCCATTACCTGCTATTCGTTATAACCTTTATCTTAATGCCAATAGCCCGAGTAAAGCAGCTCAGATACTATTTGATTCATTAAAAAATGAGCAGAATGAAGTCATTAATCACGCAGATATTACCCTTCAAAACCACTAACTCATTAAGGAAACAAAAATGGCACTACAATAAATTGTCAGTGCCATTTATCAGGTGCAACTCATTTAAACAAAAGGTATCAGATTCATTATCTTGTCCCTGTGGATGCAGATAAAAGAGTTATGCCTCTACCCGTAATAATTGTGTAAGTAATGAAATAGGTATATTTTCAAAATTCATTATATTTTCAATCAGTTGATCAGCTTGTGTCTTTTTCATTACACACTTGGCATTATCATAAAACTTCGCTATTACATCCGTATCAACCATCGGATTTTCAGGGTTACCATACTGAATATCGATCCTTTCAGTTAATTGTTGCCCATTTTTCAATCTAACAAAGATTAATCCAGGAAAATAGCTCGGAAAGGGAATTTCATTTTCTGATGGATAACGATAGCTCACTTTTTTCGCCAATAGTTGGATATCGTTACGCTGTAAGTTTTCCGCTGAAAGCGATGATAAAGTTAACGCATTATCCAAAAAACCAATAGCAAATAACCAAGGTAAGCTAAATTTTGCCCCATAAGCTGTTTTTGGCGCCCATTTTGTTTCGAGTGGCTCACAAATTAATGCAGCAGCAACTGGATCAATCACACATTCTACTTGTTCAATTTCTTCCGCACTGATCCCTCTTTTAAGTAAACGACGTCCACAATCAACAGTAGCATGAGCAAAATGGCAAACTGGATAAGGTTTTATTGAAACATTTAAAAACTCCCATTGTTCACCTAATCCTTGTGCAACTTGTTCAGGGATCGCTTGCTCGCTGATCCCATGAGTATGATAAATACTGTATCGCCCTTCAAATATTGTCTCAGGCCCAGTCATTCCCCCTTTAGCTAACGAGGCTGCAATAATACCGGATTGAGCGGCCCATCCGGCATGAAAACATTTTGCCGATGAGCTATTAGTCAGATATTCAGCGATACCCGCTGCTTGACTTGCCGTTAGTCCTAACGCATTTACCGCCTGCTGTGACGTAAGTTTTAATAATGAAGCCGCACATGCTGTTGCACCGAAGATCCCAGCAATCGCCGTTGCATGAAATCCACGTTGATGGAAACCACTGTGACTCGCTAAACCAACCCGTGCAGCAACTTCCCAACCAATAACCCAAGCCGTTAATATTTCTTCATTTGAGGCGTTTAATGTTTCCCCTAACGCAAAAGCTATCGGTGTTAATACAGCACTACCGTGAGTAATAGAATCAGTATGTGTATCATCGAAATCTAATGCATGTGCAGCAATACCATTGGCTAAGGCTGCTGCAGTGGTATTAGCTGTCTGCATACTTCCCCAAATGGGGATCTTACCTTGGCTATCGGGTAAAAGAGTAATCCCATGACGTCCTTGTTTCGAGCTAGATTGTGTACTCCCTGCAAGTGCTACACCTAATGTATCTAATAAATGTAATTTGGCTCGAGCTATCAGTTGCGTTGGAAGCTGTGAAAATGTCGTTGTAGTAATAAAATTAGCTACATGCTGACTCAATGTCATATAAATACCTCAATGCTGATAATAACAAAGCCAGTTATCACTGGCTTTTTATGAGATTTCATTCCATCAATTAATCATTTAACCAGCCGGAAGCTTTTGTTTGAGCGACTACACGATCAACTTGCTCAGGAGCATTACCAACATAGGTAGTTGGATCTAGCAAAGCATTTAACTCTTCTTGTGAAATATGGTCACGAATACGAGTATCACGATTAATAGCTTCTACGAAAGTAATCCCCTCTTCTTGTCCAGACATTGACGCTTCATACACAATTTCGTGAGCAGTTTGTTTGCCTGCTTTATCGGACAGAGCAAACATCACACGTTCTGCTAACATAAACCCACCTAAGATATCCATGTTGTGACGCATTTTTTCAACATGAACATTTAGCCCACCTAGTACTGTTTTCATATTATCCAAGATAACAGATAACATCAGACACATTTCTGGCATAATCTTCCACTCCATCTTCCAGATAGCACCATCACGTTCATGTTGATGTTTCATCATATCCGTTAATACAGAAAGATTAGCTTTTAAGGTATTACTTACACAGGCGGCATTTTCAACAATAGCTGGATTGCGTTTATGTGGCATAGTTGAAGAGCCAACTTGCCCTTTACCAAAAGGTTCTGAAAGCTCATCAATTTCATTGTGTGCTAATATTAAGATCTCGTTAGCTATTTTCCCTAACGTTCCACTAATTAATCCAATTAACATACCATATTCACTAAATCTATCACGTGCTGGTTGCCATGAGATTTCCGGTATACCTAATCCTAAGCGTTTTAATACGCGTTTTTCTAATTCATCAGCTTTATCGCTTAAAGAAGCTTTAGTCCCGACAGCACCGACTACACTGCCAACAAATAGACGAGGTTCCACCTCTTTAAGTCGTTGATAATGACGCGCTAACTCTGTCAACCAAATTGCTGTTTTATGCCCAAATGTGATTGGTAACGCTTGTAACGCTAAAGTGCGTCCAACCATAGGTGTATTGCGGTGTTTTTCACTTAAAGAAAGTAATGAACGACCTAATATTTTAATATCACGTAAAAAAGTTTGATGAGCAGCTTTAAGTTGTAGCACTAAGCCTGTATCAATAACATCTTGTGTTGTCGGCCCAAAATGAACATATTCTCCATAATGTTCAGAACAAGCATATTCTAAGCCTCGAATAGTAGGTACTAATGGATGTCGAGTAAGACGAACTTGTTCTAATACATAATCCATATCTAATTTTTCAAGTTTTGCACTCTGTACAATAACCTCAGCCGCCTTTTGAGGAATTAAACCAAGCTCAGCTTGTTCTATTGCTAATGCTGCTTCATAATCAAGCCAATTTTGTATTCTAGTTTTGTCAGAAAAAATAGTTCTCATTTCTTCTGTTGACCATAAGTTTTTTAATAAAACAGAATCAAACACACTAGTTCCCATAATTATTTCCCCTGTTAAAAGAATAATAAAAAATCGTTTTTAAAATAAAACGAGTTGTTAGCTT
>NZ_CAWPAV010000174.1:0-15888 GCF_963885725.1 Proteus sp. G4380 | reverse complement strand
ATATCAAAAGTCAGCATTTTTATCAGTAAGTCGTTTACTGTCGATATTCACTGGGGGTTTTATGAAAGTATTGACGAAAAGCTTGGCTAAAAGCCGAATGTGAATCATACCCTACCGCTAAAGCAATATTTTCAATCGTTAATGATGTGTATTTGAGCAACTCTGCGGATTTAGCGAGTCGCTTTTGCATCACATACTGCATAATAGATATGCCTAATTCCGCTTTTACTTTGCGCTGTAGCGTACTGATTGATATGTTTAATGCACCAGCAATATCAGAAGCTGTTAATGGCATATGCAGTTTATCTTCTAGCCAGAGATCTAATTTATCCCCCCAGCTTGGTTGTACTTTCATTTGGGCTAATAGCAGACGTGCGAGAGTGGAATGATGTTCTGGCGCTTGAGGGTATTGATGTACCCACGCTAATAATCCTATTGCTGCGGGTGATAAGGCAAACATTCCCCCTCTTTCATTCAGTCGCCACTGTGATGTGACAGGAAGTTCTAAAATAAGATTTTTATTATTGAGATGACCAGCAAAAGCATGATCGATGGTAGGTGGGATAATTAAACAGTTTTGTTGAGAAATAAGAAAATCTTGCCGATTGAAATTAACTTCCATCGTTCCGGTTAAGCCAAAGATGATCTGCCAGATATTCTCATGCTGATGTGATACTGTATCTTGTGTATAACATCGCAAATGTAATTCAGGTAATAACAAAACATCCCCTTACACATTAACGCTCACAGTGAAATAAATACTACAACAAAATCGCTGTGAGCGTTAAAAGAAAAGGACAATTAGCTATAGATCATGCTAAACGAGCCCCATCAGGCACAGGTAAATTAAATTCTGCGAGAACGATAGCACCGTTTTCATCAGCAGCCCCGGTAATCAACACCTCAGACTTGATCCCTGCAATCCGCTTAATAGGAAAATTGCAAACACATAAAACTCGGCGACCAATTAGCTCTTCAGGAGTATAATTCACGGTGATTTGCGCACTAGAGCGTTTAGTCCCCAGCTCTCCCAAGCTGACTTCCATTACATAAGCGGGTTTCTTCGCTTTTTTATTTATTTCAGCACTTATAATTGTGCCAACCCGCATTTCTACCCGTAAAAAGTCATCCCATTCGATGGTGTTGGTGGTGTCTGTCATATTGCTACCTATTATTTTATTGCTATATCTTCATTAAGATTATCGAATAAGTATAGATTAGCATGACATCGGTATCCTGCCCTGTTGCTAAGCTGTCATTCTCTGTTGTTAAACACTCATGACGTTACTTTTCTCTTTATACAAAAACAAATTCTTAAGCTATTTTTAATCACCGTTAAAATAAGCGTACCAATTAATAAATTTGTTATGTATAAAAAGTATTCTTGCCTTGAAACTATTTAATACACCGACTTAGAGAATCGCCTATGAGAAAGATAACAGACTGGACTACCTTAGAAGGTAATTTAGTACGTTTAGTACCATTAAGCATGGAGCATGCATCACCATTACGTGAACTGATTGCTAAAGATAGGCCTGATGAACTTTGGTTTACCACAGTTCCTTCTGTCACTACATTAAAACAAGATATTGAGCATAAAAGACAATTACAAAAACAAGGAGTAATGCTTCCTTTTGCCGTTATTGATAAACGCCGTGAGCGTGTGGTGGGAGTGACGACCTATATGAACGTAGATAACCATACACCTCGAGTAGAGATTGGTTCAACATGGTATGCAAAAGAGGTACAAAGAACGGGTATTAATACCGAGGCGAAATATCTATTACTTAAATATGCATTAGAAGATCTGCAATGTATTGCTGTTGAATTCCGCACTCATATCTTAAATCAAACCAGTCGTAGAGCGATTGAGCGTTTAGGTGCAAAACTCGATGGCATATTACGTAATCATCGTTTAACCACCAACGGTCAACGCAGAGATACCTGTATCTATAGTATTACCGATTATGATTGGCAAGCGGTGAAAACACATCTTGAGTGGTTAATGAAAAAATACCCATAACCTTCTTATAAATATAAAAATATTTCTTAATATCAACACTATTATTACTATTTATTTGCTATGATCGGTAGCCTTAATTACCTGTTGTTAGGAGCCTTTACACTCTATGTACTCTGTTTACCAGTTTTTTCAGGCTATCGGTCTTGGTCTTATTTTACTTCTACCGCTAACTAACCCACTCACTACGGTCGCGCTTTGGCTTGGTCTGTCGGGGAATATGACCAAGGAACAGCGTAATCAACAATCCTTTATGGCATGTGTCTATATTTTTATTATTATGACCATCGCTTTTTATGCGGGTCGTGTAATAATGACGACCTTTGGTATCTCTATTCCAGGCCTTCGTATTGCTGGGGGGATGATCGTTGCTTTTATTGGTTTTAGTATGTTATTTCCCCATACTCCCAATGTGGACGATCCGCTTTCAGAAGAAAAAAATCCGCATCGAAATCCTCAGGCGCCCAATATTGCTTTTGTGCCCTTAGCCATGCCAAGTACCGCAGGGCCGGGGACAATTGCGATGATCATCAGTACAGCAGCATCAATTCCTTCACGTACAGATATTGCGCAATGGGTATTGTACGTTGCACCTATTACCACTTTCTTTTTAATTAGCCTGATTGTTTGGCTTTCACTGCGCGGTTCAACCGGTATTATGCGCTATCTCGGTCACAGTGGTATTGATGCTATTTCTCGTGTTATGGGATTTTTATTAATTTGCATGGGAGTTCAGTTTATGATTAATGGTGTACTTGAAATCATTGCTGATCTCCCCGCTTTATTACAACAAGCTCAATCAGCGGCTGCTGCCAGCTTATCAGAAAAGTTATCCGCTAAATGATAGGCTGCTTTGACCTTCGCTAAATAGCGTGGTGCTTGAGATGCAGGATGATTTTTTTCAACGTAACGATAAAAATCATCCGCGCTCATGGCATTAATTTTGGCAATCGCCGCATCTCTATTTTTATCAAAAGTTCTGAGTAATGCACCCGCCCCATTCACATAAGCCAAAATAGTCGCGTAATAGAGTGTTTCAGGATTGGAGATCCCAGATAAATGGCGCTCTCTTAATAATTGAATATAAGCAGTTCCTAAATCAATATTAGTAGCCGGATCTTTTAGCTGAGCGGTGGTTGGTTGCCCTGCTTTTCCTCTATTTTGATAAATATCTCTCCCCGCTGTGGATGCCTTTATTTGCATTAATCCAACCGCATTCGATTTACTTATCACTTCTGGCCTAAAATTAGATTCTACCTGAATAATGGCTTTAATTAAGGTTTCATCAACACCATAACGGGCTGAAGCTTGTTTAATATGCTCATCAAAAGGGGTGTTTTTCCATTGAGCAGTAGAAATTGAGGCATTATTAACTCTGTGCTCTACAGGCTGGCTATTTAAAAATCGCGGTGTCTCTTTTTTCGCCGTTTGGTGATTGGGATCTGCACACCCTGCCAGCAGTAAAATTGCCAAAGGAAATATTATGTTGGTCTTCACACGTTATCCTCATCATTTCGCCCTATGCTTTATAGGAGATTATTAAAAAACACAAACCTAACGCTGTCCATTAAAAAAATGGACTAAGGATAAGCTTCTCTCATAAAAACAGATACCTTAACCAGCAGTAAGTCATGATTTGGCTGTAAATTTCATCAATTGTGAGTATTAAACAACCTTTCACACCAATAGTTACCATCGATTGTTAATTTTTATAAAGAAAGACGACAATTTACTTAACATTTATTGAAATACATGCTGTTATCTTAGTATCAGCTGTTATCAAATAGCTATTTTCACTTTCACACAGAGATAACTTGACTTTTTTGAAATGATATTGATAATCATTATCAGTTAGAGAATTCCACGAAAATTATAAGGCTATATAATATGGATATGTTCCGCTCTGTAAATAAAATTTCGCTTACGGCATTATGCTTAGTTGCCTCAATCTTCTTTATAACCCCTGCACAGGCAAAAGATAAGCTAAAAGTTGTCACGACTTTTACTATTATCCAAGATATCGCACAAAATGTTGCTGGCGATGCTGCCGTTGTTGAATCTATCACCAAACCCGGTGCAGAAATTCATGATTATCAACCAACACCAAAAGATATTGTCAAAGCGCAAAAAGCTGATCTTATTTTATGGAATGGGTTAAATCTTGAGCGTTGGTTCGAACGTTTTTTCAATGAATTACGTAATGTGCCTGCGGTCGTTGTCACTGAAGGTATTACCCCTATGCCTATTCGTGAAGGAGCTTACAAAAACAACCCAAACCCACATGCATGGATGTCGCCTAACAATGCATTAATTTATATCGAAAACATTCGTAAAGCGCTCGTTGAACACGATCCAGATAATGCCGCAATTTATAACCAAAATGCCGCGCGTTACGCTGAACAAATTAAACAACTTGATGCACCATTAAGAGCAAGATTAGCGCGTATTCCTGAAGAAAAACGCTGGTTAGTAACGAGTGAAGGTGCCTTTAGCTATTTAACCAATGATTATGGTTTTAAAGAAGTGTATTTATGGCCAATTAATGCAGAAGAGCAAGGCACCCCACAACAAGTAAAATACGTGATTGATACCGTAAGAGAACATCATATTCCTGTCGTGTTTAGTGAAAGTACGATTTCCGATAAACCTGCTAAACAAGTGAGTAAAGAGACTGGTGCAAAATATGGTGGCGTTCTTTATGTAGACTCACTTTCTGCCCCAGGTGGAGAAGTGCCTACTTATATTGATCTACTTAATATTACTGTCGATACCATTGCGAAAGGATTTGGACAATGAATGATAAAAAAATAAATCCTACTCTTACTGTTGATAATGCAACGGTAACCTATAACAACGGTCACACTGCTATTTATGATGCAAGTTTCTCTATCACTGGTGGCACAATTTGTGCCCTAGTGGGCATCAACGGTAGTGGTAAATCCACACTTTTTAAAACCATTATGGGATTAGTCAAACCCTCAAAAGGTACCGTAACATTAAATAATCAACCTATTCAGCAAGCACTTAAACAGAATATGATTGCTTATGTGCCACAAACAGAGGAAGTTGACTGGAACTTTCCTGTACTGGTTTCTGATGTGGTGATGATGGGACGTTATGGAAAAATGGGTTTTTTTCGTATTCCATCGAAACAAGATCATGAAGTGGTTGAAGCTTGTTTAGAGCGTGTCGGTTTATCAGGCCTTGGACATCGCCAAATTGGTGAGCTATCTGGTGGGCAGAAAAAACGGGTATTCTTAGCACGAGCAATGGCACAAGAAGGCACCGTACTGTTATTAGATGAACCTTTTACTGGCGTGGACGTAAAAACAGAAAATGCCATTATTGAATTATTACGTAACTTGCGTAAAGAAGGTCACCTAGTATTAGTATCAACTCATAACTTAGGTAGTGTACCCGAGTTTTGTGATCACGTTATTTTAATTAATAGAACAGTGCTTGATAGCGGGCCAACAGAAACCACCTTTACCCAAAAGAATTTAGAGCATGCTTTTGGTGGCGTATTGCGTCATATCAGCTTATCAGGCCCTGATCTTCACGACGATGACGATCCACGTTCACTTACCGTTATTACTGATGATGAACGCGCTGCCGTTTTCTATGGTCACCATGAACAACATACTCCCGCTCATCAAAGTAAGCGTAAACAAGGAGATTAGCCATGCTAGAATTACTCCTACAACCTTTTGAGTATAACTATATGGTAAAGGCTATCTGGGTAAGTGCCTTAGTTGGTGCTGTCTGTGCCTTTTTATCTTCTTACCTTATTCTTAAAGGTTGGTCATTAATGGGAGATGCCCTCTCCCACTCCGTCGTTCCCGGCGTTGCCGGTGCTTATATTTTAGGGTTGCCGTACGCAGTGGGTGCTTTTTTTACGGGTCTACTTGCTGCTTTATCAATGACTTTTATTCGTCACATCACAAGATTACGTGAAGATGCGGTGATCGGCTTTATTTTTTCTACTTTTTTTGCTTTTGGTCTGTTGCTGGTTTCATTAAACCCTACTGCCGTCAACGTTCAGACCATTATTTTAGGGAATATTCTCGGCATTGCTGACGAAGATGTCTGGCAAGTCGTTATCATTACTGGTGTCTCTTTTCTTATTCTATTTTGTATGTGGAAAGATTTATTAGTTGTATTTTTTGATGAAGTACATGCTCGCTCTATTGGTTTATCCCCTTTAAAACTAAAAATCATCTTCTTTACCTTGCTCAGTGCATGTACCGTTGCTGCGCTACAAACGGTCGGCGCTATCTTAGTTATTGCTATGGTGGTTACTCCCGGCGCTACCGCTTATTTACTCACTGACCAATTTAAACGACTCGCTATTATCGCTATTTGTATTGGTACAGTAACCAGTGCTGTTGGTGCTTATCTAAGTTATTTCTTTAATGGTGCTACGGGGGGCGTTATCGTCACAATGCAAACCGCCCTTTTCTTATTAGCCTTCTTATTTGCGCCTAAACATGGCATGTTGGCAGCCCGTCGCCGCGCACGTCAAAGTTCACAAGCACTTATTTCACAATCCCAGCATCCAAAAGACGTTACTCAACAAGAAGAGGTGCAACTATGAATGAATTAATGGAATTTTTCATTGAACCTTTTCAATATCCTTTTATGCAACGTGCAATTATTGCCGCGGTTATCATTGGTATCGCCTGCGCTATTTTATCTTGCTATATGGTGTTAAAAGGTTGGTCACTAATGGGAGATGCTATTTCTCACGCTGTTTTACCTGGCGTGGTATTAGCTTATGTCACTGCAATTCCTTTAACGATAGGGGCTTTTCTTTCGGGCCTATTTTGCTCATTTGCAACAGGTTATTTAAAAGAGCATAGCCGAATAAAAGAAGATACGGTAATGGGAATTGTCTTTTCTGGTATGTTTGCTGTCGGTTTGGTGATCTTCGCTAGTGTAGATACTGACCAACATTTAATGCATATATTATTTGGTAATATCTTAGGTATCACCCCAGATGTGCTTATACAGATTAGTGCTATTTGTTTAATTACTATTACTATTATGCTGGTTAAACAAAAAGACTTTATGTTGTATTGTTTCGACCCTAATCAAGCAAGAATTGTCGGTCTCCCGGTCGCTTTATTACATTATGGCTTACTCTCTATTTTGGCGTTAACGATTGTCGCCTCGATGCAAGCCGTTGGGATTATTTTAGTGGTCGCCATGCTGATTTCTCCGGGGATCACCGCTTATCTATTAACGCGAAGCTTCTCTCGAATGATCACTCTCGCTATCCTTTTTTCTGTTATATCGAGTGTTATTGGTACATTTATCAGTTTTCATATTGACGGTGCCACAGGCCCTTCTATTGTACTCACGCAAGCGGTGTTCTTTATTATTGCATTACTCTGTAATCAGATTAAATTGGCAAAAATAAAACGGCAAACTAAACCTGCCAATGCCTAATAAAAATCTTTATTGCTATAAAAACGGGATAATCATCCCGTTTTTTAGTTTTATACTGTATTGATTTAATTAAAGTGTTATTGTCATAGTATAAACATCGCTCGTTACTATTTGGGTCTACTAAGTAAACAACTTTGCGAGGTGTAATCTATGTGGCAGAATATTGGTCGTTTGCTTGAATCAAATTTAGGATTTTCAGCAAAGATCAGCGAAAAACACCACCTTTCAAGCGGTGATATACACCACACTTGGAAAATTCAATATGGTGAGATCCCTGTCTTTGTAAAATCCAACCTACGGGAATTTTTGCCCACCTTTAAAAATGAAGCAGAACAGCTTGAAATGTTGGCAAAAAGCCAAACGATCCGTATTCCTCGCGTATTAGGCATTGGCAATAGTAAAGATACTAGCTTCTTACTGTTAGAATTTCTGCCTGTGCAACCTTTTACACCTCACAGCGCGTATTGTTTTGGTCAACAGTTAGCTAAATTGCATCAATGGGAAGAACAACCCCGTTATGGTTTTGATTTCGATACCCATATAGATACCACACCTCAAGCAAATGGTTGGGAGAAGCGCTGGAATTACTTCTATTCAGAAAAGCGTATCGGTATCCAGTTGCAACTCGCTTCAGAGAAAGGGATGGTTTTCGGTGATATAGAAGAAATCATTCAAATCATTAATCACCGTTTAGCCGATCATCATCCACAACCCTCGCTATTACATGGCAACTTATGGCCTAAAAATTGTGCTGCTATAGGTCAATCTGAAGGAACGATGTTCGATCCTGCTTGTTATTGGGGTGATCGCGAATGTGATATTGCCATGTTATCGCTATGCTCTTCTGTGCCGGCCAATATTTTTGATGGTTACCAAAGCATCTGGCCTTTATCTGAAAAATTCCTATCACGCCAGCCTATCTACCAACTCTACTATTTCCTTAATCGCTGTCATTTATTCGGTGAAGAAAAAGATTACCTAGCAGCTAGAAAAATCATTGATGATTTGCTCGGCACACACTAAAACAATCTGATTTTATTTACCAATAGATAAAAATAAACCTCGCAAAATGTTACCCAGCGAGGTTTATTTTAATTAAGTCAATGTGATAGATAACTACCAGCCTAAAAATTTCAGCAGAAAATAACCAATTGCGATCACAATAATAGGTGAAATATACAGCACCATGACTTGAGTAAATAGTGTATGTCTTGGCAATTCTATATTCTGCTCTAGCTCTTGCGCTGTAATACCACTTTTTAGTGCTCGTTCAATAATTAGTTGATCTTGAATATTTTCCTTTAAATATTTCACTTGGCGATACATTCTTAACCCTGATGCACTCAGTGCTAAGCCAATAAACATTAAAAAGAAGATCACAAAGAAGATAATATTCTGTTGGCTAAAACCTATTTGAGTGTTGGGTACTGGAGAATGACGCCAAAAAAAGTCTAGCCACGGGGTGTTAAATTGTACCATTTCTGCTAATACTCGAAAAAAATCATTAATAACAGCATTAACACCCTCGCCATTTTCTCTTGGGATCGCAGCTAACTCAATCAACGAAACTGTCGTTGAAATAAAGGCAGGAATAAAAATAAGCCAACCAATAACACGTTTTACAATGGCATATATTCCTGCATGTTGATAACTCATTTTGTCCTCACTCATAGAATTCGGCAATATGCACCTAAATATCCTAATCTAATTAACGGCTAATATGTCAATAATTTAATAGCTATCATTTTCTCTATTTATTTTTTAAAAGAAATAAGAAACTGATTAAAAAAGATTTTCCAATCAACTCTTGCTACAATCATTTTTCATCAACATAGACCTTATTATGGAGAGTAAACATGTCTTTTAAATTGCCCATTGAAGCCGCTATTTTTGATATGGATGGTTTGCTAATCGACTCAGAGCCGTTTTGGGCACAAGCAGAACATGAGGTCTTTGCACAATTAGGTGTCGATTTATCACTTGCTGACAGCATGCCCGACACCGTCGGCTTAAGAATAGATCAAGTTATCGAACTTTGGTATCAAGTATCACCTTGGCAAGGCGTAACACAACAAGAAGCTAAAGAGAAAATGATTGCTCGCGTTGTACAACTTATTGAAGATAAAAAACCGTTGCTCCCTGGTGTTGAACATGCCCTATCTTTATGTCAATCATTAGGTTTAAAGATAGCCTTAGCCTCAGCATCACCGCATTTTATGCTAGAGCGTGTACTTGAGTTATTTAATATTCGTCATTACTTCTCTGCTGTTGTCTCTGCAGCTGATTTAGCGCACAGTAAACCTCACCCAGAAGTCTATCTCAATGCTGCTAAGGCACTTAATGTCGCACCCATTAATTGTGTCTCTTTAGAGGACTCACGCAATGGTATGATTGCTTGCAAAGCTGCAAGAATGCGCTCAATTGTTGTGCCTGCAGTGGAGCAGTTTAATGACAAATGTTGGGGATTAGCCGATGTTAAAATTGCCTCTCTCAACGAATTAACCAAATCTCAATTATTAGGCTAACGACTTTGGTTATAGCCTATAAAAATTTATAGAAGGATATCATTTGTTGTCGATATCCTTTTTCTATATTAATTCTCATCCCTTATCTAAAATTTGGTTATTTTTAACACATCCGAATAAAATATTTCTGTTATTGCTTAATAATTAAGGCAATTTTTATCTTTTATGTCTGTTAGTTGCTGTAAAAACCTTTTATACTTAAGCACTGTATAAATGAACAGCAAGCGGTAAAAACCGCATATAGGCATAGATAAGGAATGACAGCCGAAGGACATTTACTTTTTTCTGTTGCAACACTCGTCTTAGCACAGAAATTAGAAATAACCCCCGTTCTTGCTCAAGGTGATTGGTTTCACATGATCCCTGCTGTCTTATTAGGTTCACTACTACCAGATTTAGATCATCCAGGCTCTATATTAGGACGCCTCTTTCGGATAATCTCATTACCGCTATCAAAACTCTGTGGTCATCGTGGCTTCACACATAGCCTACTCGCCTTTTGTGGTTTAGCCATTTTATGGGAAACACAAGTTGCGCCTTATATCACGATTTCGGCTGGTTTTTTTCACGCCCTTTTGCTAGGTTACTTAAGTCACCTACTGGCAGATATGCTAACACCATCAGGTGTACCTTTTTTATGGCCACTAAAAATGCGTTTTGCCTTACCGATTTTAGCGAAAAAAAATAGCAAAAAAGGAGAACGATTTATTTCTGTCATCATCTTAGTTGGTGCACTATTTCTGCCCCCACACCTAACTTTTTCTCTTCCCACACAAATAAATCACTGGTTACAAATGTACCACGATAAACGTACACCTTTTTAACTCTCCTTGACAGTTCTCTACTTTCCTCTATCTATTTATAGTTAATTAGTCTTTTTTATACTAATCTTCCTTGTTTTTATAACTAAACGACTATATAAAAGAATAATTGATTATAAAAAGTTATTAACAATACTGTTACCATATAGCGAGTTGATGCTGTTATATCCTTTCTTATTACCTAAGAACTCATATCGCATACAATCGCCAAATTTATATATAAAAATCTCGTTGGAGAGTTAAGATGAATTTTCCGTTAATTATTAACGTACTCGTCTTTGTTGTGCTATTACTCATCTTGGCTAAATTAAGCCAACGTCAGTGGAGCCTGTCAAAGAAAGTTCTTGTCGGTTTGGTCTTTGGGGTGGTGTTTGGGCTGGCGTTACATGCATTCTATGACGCACACGATCCTATTATTAAAGAATCTATCCTTTGGTTTAACATCGTTGGTAACGGTTACGTACAACTGTTACAAATGATCATTATGCCATTGGTATTTGCTTCTATTTTAAGTGCAGTATCACGTTTACACCAAGCATCATCATTGGGAAAAATTAGTGCACTAACCATTGGTACACTTCTATTTACAACGGCAATTGCTGCTCTTATCGGTATTGTTATAGCCAATATCTTTGGTTTAACAGCTGAAGGTCTTGTTCAAGGGGAACAGGAAGCGCAGCGTTTAGCCGCTATTCAACATAATTATATAGGTAAAGTGTCTGACTTAACTGTACCTCAATTAATTTTATCTTTTATTCCTAAAAATCCATTTGCCGATTTAACTGGTGCAAGCTCAACCTCGATTATTAGTGTAGTTATCTTTGCGGTATTCCTAGGAATGGCTGCAATAAAACTGCTTAAAGAAGATAAACCTCGCGGTGAAAAAGTATTAGCAGCGATTGATAGCTTACAAGCGTGGATCATGAAGTTAGTCCGTATCGTTATGGCATTAACACCTTACGGTGTAATGGCACTGATGACTAAAGTTGTGGCAAGCTCCAATCTGCATGACATTATTCAACTCGGTAGCTTCGTTGTTGCCTCTTATGTTGCGCTGGGCTTAATGTTTGTCGTTCATGGTTTATTAGTTGGATTTACTGGCTTAAGCCCAATTAAATTCTTCAAAAAAGCAGGACCATTATTAGCATTTGCATTTACAAGTCGTTCGAGTGCAGCCAGTATTCCATTAAATATCGAAACACAAACTCGTCGCATTGGTGTTCCTGAATCGATTGCCAGTTTCTCATCGTCTTTTGGTGCGACAATTGGTCAGAATGGTTGTGCCGGTATTTATCCTGCTATGTTAGCCGTTATGGTGGCACCAACAGTCGGTATTAATCCTTTCGATCCTCTTTGGATTGCCACTTTGGTGGGTATCGTAACCATTAGCTCAGCAGGTGTTGCCGGTGTCGGTGGTGGTGCAACCTTTGCAGCCCTGATCGTTTTACCAGCAATGGGATTACCCGTTACACTGGTTGCCCTACTGATTTCTGTGGAGCCTCTTATCGATATGGGTCGTACTGCATTAAATGTTAGTGGCTCTATGACCGCAGGTACTATTACTAGCCAAATGATGCGCCAAACAGATAAAGAGATCTTTAATCAGGAAGAAGAAGCTGAACTTAATGTGAAGTAAACCACATTAACAATTAAGTTAAATCTCTTAAAGCCAGTTTAATTTTAAACTGGCTTTTTTATTTTGATATTAATTTAACTGCCTTTTATCTATCAATAGATATGATGATCATGCATCACTAGCTCTGAGGCTTAACTTAATACCTATAAAAATATTAAGAGATGAGGATATTTGGCTGAACCAGAACGGTCTGTTAAATAAAACGAAAAGCGATTGTAGGAATTAATTAAAGCTAATGGATCACCAACAAAAATGCCAGAAACATTTCTGTCTCTGGCATTTGTAAACTGATAATTAAAAATTATTTATCGCTAATAGTTTCTTTTACTTGAGATATTCGCCACTACGTAGTGCTTCAATACGCTTATCTAATGGCGGGTGTGATAAAAATAATTCACTAAATGACTTATTACGGCCATTAATACAGAAAGCCATCATACTGCTCTCTTCTTGTGGCTCATAGCTGGTTTTTAAGCGTTGTAATGCCGCTATCATCTTCTCACGGCCAACCAGTTTTGCAGAGCCTGCATCCGCATGGAATTCACGGTAGCGAGAGAACCACATCGTAATGATACTTGCCAAAATGCCAAAGACAATTTCAAGCACCATAGAAACGCCCATGTATACCCATGGGTTTCCGTTACTGTTTTCACTCTCTTCATCGCTCGAAATAAAATTCGCCACAAATTGAGCAATGATACGGGAGATAAAGATCACGAAAGTATTCACAACACCTTGTAACAAGGTCATCGTTACCATATCACCGTTGGCAACATGGCTAATTTCGTGTGCAATAACAGCTTCCGCTTCGTCACGGCTCATACTGGCTAATAATCCGGTACTCACCGCCACCAGCGAAGCATCACGACGAGCTCCTGTTGCAAACGCATTAATATCTGGTGCATCGTAGATTGCAACTTGAGGCATTTTAATCCCCACTTGCTCAGACTGACGTCTTACAGTATCAAGTAACCAACGTTCTACTTCAGAGGTTGGATTTTCAATCACTTGACCACCAACGGATCGTAATGCCATCCATTTTGACATAAGTAAAGAAACAAATGCACCACCAAAACCAAATAGGCCAGCCATGATCATTAAACCCTGAACACTGCGGCCTTGAATACCTGTTAAAGATAAGATGATCCCGAACACAAACATGACAGCTAAGTTTGTTAACAGGAATAAGGCAATCCTCATCATATTGATACTGTTCCTATTTTATCTAATTACCACATTGCAAAAACTATCTTATAAATAAGGCTTTTTTTTATTTTATCAAGTCTTTTAACTTGTTTGCTACTAAAAACGATATAACTTTACATTTTAATAAAAGAAAATGTAATTAATAGCTAAATTATGGAGGATTATTTTCACATAGAGGAGGAATAACAGTCTAGGCAAGATAGGCCCAAAAATAAATGCCTAGTGATGAAATTTTAACAAAATAAATTAATTGAAGGCGTTTTGTTAGATTAAAGGTTTGGATGTCAGCTTTATCTATTTTTGTACATGGCTCACCATCAGGCAAGCCATGCACCTATACAGGGATGAATTCTGTTATCCCTTACCCTATAAACAATTACATTTTAAAACGATATGTCGTTGTCATAGAGCCTGATAATGAGTGAGCACGTCGTGAGTGACCATCATACAGTTTTGGTGTGGTGTAATCATTTTCTTGTTGATGGTGCCAACCAATACCGCCACTTAACGAAATAGAAAGATTAGCCGTTGGCTTCCAGTAGCTAAATAAGCCAAACTGCCCTTGTTTTAATCTTTCGCCGGAGTAACTAAATTCACTATAGTTAGTTCGTGCACCAACAGACAACTCATTGTTAACTTTGTATGCAGCTTCTAATGCACCCATCACTTCACCATCACGCACATAGTCAATATCTGCATAAGCTGGTGAGTTAAAGCGTCCACGAGTATTCCCAATTGGGTTACGCGCAAATTGACCAACACCATTGGCTTTTTTCGCATCGGTATAAGTCACACCCGTACGAATGGTCCACGCTGATTCAGGAATACGCCATTCCATAGTACCAGCAAAGTGCCATGCATCCTTATCAAAGTTACGTTTACCTGCATTAGCATTGGTTAATGTGCGTTTTCCTTCACTGCCATAATCGTGGTAATAAACAACACCACCTAGAGTAACGTCTGATGTTAACTTATATTTTGTTTCTAAACCGTGTTGACGGAATACATCATCCGCCTGACCATAGAAATAATAGACTTTTAATGGTTTGGAATTATAGTTAACTCCACCAGTAATAACATGGTCAATATTATGTCTAACACCATTACCATCACTGAAATACATTCTATCGATATTTGGGCTATCACGACGCATAACTTTTCCGTCGAGATACAGCAAATCTAAACTCCAATCACCCATCGCCGTATTAGTGTAATAACCGTTATAACTGTTTAATGATAAGCGCTGTGAGTTAGTAAAAATACCTGTATTCTTCAAGGTAAACCAACCCGCTTTACCATTAATTAAAACAGGATCTAAATCGAATCTCACTTTTGCAAAACGTTGACCAATTTTGTTATAGCCTTTTGCTTCACCATCATCATTATATAATATGGCACGAGAAGCGAAGTCTTTACTTGCTCCTAATTTAATACCACCATAATAAGAAACATCGAATCCAAGAATGCCACCTAAATAGCCAGATCTGAAATCAGCTTGGAAGTTTTGACCCCAAGCATTAGCAACTTGTTTTCTATAACGTTGCTCTTGTTTATCAAAACGGTTTTCTGTTTTTAGGTATTTCCACATATTAATGGTAGTCAGCTCAAGTTCAGAATCAGAAATAAATGAGCTTTCTTTAATTGTATTTTCCCAATTCCCAGCATTAGCAGCGCTCACAGCTAAAAAACAAGGGGAAAACATAAACAACACCATTCTTTTTAGTTTCATTTTAAATTCAACCTGGTTAATAACTATTTAAATTTATTTATATTCAATAAGTTAAACAAAGTACTATTTTTATATTTAGCTAAAAGTAACGCTCGCTTAAATTGTATAAACTTAAGCCAAATCGCTATTTTTTTAGCATCAATAATGCTAGGTAGTCATCTCACCACATTGTTATTTACTTTTTTGAGCAATAAAATGCTTAAGCAAATTATAAATAACTTACCTTCTAGTCATTAATCCTTAATGAGAAAATCTATTCTAAAATTAGCGCATCTAGCGTTTATATAACTGCGCCGATGAGAAGAGATTTTGCACTTAGCATTTGGGTGAGATTTTTAATCTGTTACTATTACCTTAGTATGTCAGAATGATACAAAATTTTATGATCTGTATGCTATCGTAATTTTATGTCAACTAGAGCGATCATTGTCACAACATGTTACATTTATTGCAATAAGTAAACCATTAAATGTGAATTTAATCACATTTAATAAAGCATTTAT
>NZ_CAWPAV010000173.1:0-1898 GCF_963885725.1 Proteus sp. G4380 | reverse complement strand
TAGTATCAGTATGAAAATATTAATATGTGCTTCTCATTTAATATAAATTAAATACTATCACTTATTAAAACTATCTATTAGTCATATAATTATCTATCCTAGTAGAATTGGATATTTTATTTTTTAATTTATTGTATTATTTGCATTTGGCTCTAAAAAAATCCTACTACGCTTATAGTAATAATCATTAAATGATAGTTTTTACGGTACATAATTTACCTGATTAAAAAATAAGTTTTAAAATTAAGTTCAGTGTAAAGAGGAGCTTCAAACACGAAATTGAGATTTTAATGGAGGAAATATGAATATTCTCGTCATTGGCGCTAAAGGTCGAGTAGGTCAGCGTTTAATCGAAATATTACTTGCTAAAGGTCATCATGTCATAGGTACAACCCGAAAATTATCCGACACATCAGTACATCATCCCTCACAGTACCATGAAATTGAATTGGACATAACAAAGCCGTTATCATCCATCACCGATTTATTGCCAGACAATTTAGAGGCTATCTATTTTACGACAGGCTCCCGAGGAAAGGATTTATTACAAGTTGATTTACATGGTGCTGTTAAAACGATGCAAGCAGCAGAAAAAAAAGGAATAAAAAGATATATTATGCTCAGTGCGATTAATTCATTATCACCTGATAAATGGACTGAATTAATTGATTATTTTACTGCTAAATATTTTGCCGACCTCTACTTACGGGATCGTACCCAGTTAGATTTCACCCTTGTTCAAGCAGGCTATTTAACTGAAAAACAAGGCACATATAAAATTACGACCAAATTGGAAGATAATGCTACAAAAGGTGAAATCACTATTGATAATGTCGCGGCAACATTAGCAGAGATATTAGATAAGCCGAATACATTTAAAAAATGCATTCCTATATTAGATGGTGACGAGGCGATTAAAACAGCCCTCAGTCGAATTTAGAAACGATTAGTTTACTGATTTTGATAAAAAACAATCTGACCCTGATAGACATTAGGGCCAGATATGTTAGTCACGAGCTAGCTTATCAATGTACACAACCATTGTTTGTTACTGACATTTATAAACTTGTCCACTCATTTTGCTATCTAGTGGCGCAAAGCTATCGACAATGCTACCTGCACCTGTACCAACATTAAAAATAACATTACCACCCATAGCGGCTGCTTTGTTGCGTAAATCATTAGCAGCACCGCGTAGTGATTGGCTTTCAGTACGAGAGCCTGATAACCAATTATTCTGAACGCCGGTTACTGTGCCTAATAACTGGCACTCGCTGCCTGGTTGCGTATCAGTAATTTGTACCTGTGAACCTGCACTGGTCAATGTATTTGTTGCAGAACAGCCTGCTAACAACAACGCTGCAGTGGCTCCCAATAACAATTTAATTCGCATGATCCCCTCATTTCTTTGAGTGTCCGTTTAGTCATGACAACAATATACCCTGTCACTCCTCTTAAGCGCAAAAATAAATCATCACTATCTTACATTAGCCTATAGTCTTAAGAGGTTATTTCCACTTGTTACTTATTTTGATTTAATGATTTAGCTTTAAGATAGACAAAGCAATATCTATTTATTTTACACCGCTTTGCGGCTTTTAAAACATATTGTGTGCTTTTCAGACACCACAGTGCGAGACTGGGCACATTATTTGGTCGTCGTTCTTAGCCTAGTCCTCTGCTTTAATAGCATAATCAGGCAATAGGCCATTGATAGAAATTATTTTTTGATACTTAAATAATAGGGAACATTAAATCATTATGTACTGGCTCAATATTGACATCCTCCACGCCCTAAAGGACGTGGATCCCTACTGCGTTCAGACTGATGTCTAAATCACCTCGGCGGGTTCCTGCTTCGACGGGCGGTCTGACTGCACCCTCCCTCCACAGGCAAG
>NZ_CAWPAV010000172.1:0-2998 GCF_963885725.1 Proteus sp. G4380 | reverse complement strand
TATAAATTAGTCTATATAATATCCTATGCAATTTTATTTTGATTATGAGCTAACAATGAGTTCTATAAAATCACCTATAATTATCTCTATCACCTCAATTGCAGGTGGCGGCAAAACAGCACTTTCTCATTATATAAGAGAAAAGCTTCCATCAAGCAAATGCCTTCATTTTGATGATTTCGACTGCCCTACAGCACCTGAAGATCTCGATGAGTGGATAGAACAAGGTGGTAATTATAGCGAATGGGATATAAAGCCATTTGTTGAACAAGTTAATCAGACGATAGAAGAGTCTCAATATACTCATATCATTTTGGATTATCCTTTTGCCAGATCTCACCCAGCGCTACAACAGATGATCGACTATGCTTTTTTTATTGATACGCCACTAGATATCGCATTAGCAAGAAGAATACTGCGTGATTATAAAGAGAAAAGTGGAAATGATATTATTCATTATTTAGAAGAGTACTTAATCTACTCACGGCCCTCATATACGGCAATGACAGAAAGAGAAAAGCTGAGTGCTGACATTATTATTGATGGTAACGCATCTGTGTCTTTAATTGCACAGAATATCCTAAAGTATATTGTTTAACCTTAAAGCTGTGCCGTATTAAATCAATAGCACCCACCAATTTTACTATTACATACGGTGATCTTCTGGTGCTGTCTAATCGTATTGATTACGCTGTCAGAATATGGATCTGGCTTCATCGCATCTTTACTCGATTGCTCATATTTATCAATATCAGACTGTGGTGTCGAACATCCTGAAACAAAAAATAAAGTTAATAATATCGCTGAAACTAGCTTCATATAAAGTCCTATTGAGCTGAATAAATATTTTTCAATATCATTTAGTTATATTCATTTTTGTTACCTAGTGTAGCAGTCTATCCTACTATTTTACGACTAAAATTAATCTTTTATTAATTGATGCTCACCTATCATAAATAATAATGCTTATGAAAGGCACCCTGCATGTGAAACCCAAAATTTCAACTCTTAGGGTGCCAAAAAATTAAACTGAAAATAGAATAGATATTAGCTATCGATTTACAACATTGCTTTGATACTCTCCGCAAGTGTTGTTGTACGTCGGCCAATTAATTTACTTAGGGTATGACTATCATCAAATAATCCACCTTTGGATGCGCCGATATCAGAATCAGCCAGCATATTTGATAATTTATCGGGTAAGCCTGCCGTTTTTAACGCAGCGACAAAATCGGCCTGACTTAAATTGTTATATATCACTTGCTTCCCGCTTTGTTTAGTCAATTCCTTAGCCAATTGCTCTAATGTCCAAGCTTCATCACCCGCAAGCTCATACACTTTACCTATATGTCCTTCTTCACTAATTACCCGAGCAGCAGCCAATGCATAATCGGCCCGAGTGGCTGAAGCTATTTTGCCATCACCAGCCGCCCCCAGAAAAACGCCATGCTCAATTGCTGCAGGGACACTTGCCAGATAATTTTCTGTATACCAGCCATTTCGTAATAAAGTGTAAGAGATCCCAGAATCAGCTAGCATTTTTTCTGTTTCTACATGTTCCACATGCAAGCTTAATGGAGAGCGATCAGCATGTAATATGCTAGTGTAAGCAATAAATTGTACATCTGCTGATTTTGCTGCCTCAATGACATTACGATGTTGAATGGTACGTTTGCCAACTTCACTTGAGGAAATTAAAAGTAATTTATCGACACCCTGTAAAGCTGTTATTAATGAAGCTTTATCATTGTAATCCGCCTGACGTACTAAAACGCCTTTCTGACTTAAAGACGATCCTTTTTTTACATCACGAGCAAATGCCACTATTTGATTAGCAGGAACGGTTTGAAGAAGGTTTTCAATCACATGTTGACCTAATAGGCCTGTTGCACCAGTAATTGCAATCATAAGATAACTCCTTAATGTATCACTTGTGTTTTGATAACATAGCACCTAAACTTACTAAAAGTAAGTACATACAAAAAGGTAAGTATAAAATGACAATATCCACACTCTCGCAGCAATTACGTGAAGGAAATTTATTTTCTAAACAGTGCCCATCCAGAGAGATCCTCAAACATGTTACAAGTCGTTGGGGCATACTCATTTTAATAGCCCTACGAGATGGAACACATCGTTTTAGTGATTTACGACGTAAAATTGGCGGAGTAAGTGAGAAAATGCTGTCTCAATCGTTACAAGTATTGGAGCAAGATGGTTTTATTAACCGAGTGTCATATCCTGTTGTTCCACCCCATGTAGAGTACTCTTTGACAGATCTTGGTGAGCAAATAAGTGAGAAACTCACGCTTCTTGCGGATTGGATAGAAATAAATTTACCTAATATCTTGTCACGACAAGAAGTGGAGTAGTATACAGATATTATTTCTAATAATTATGTATTTATACTTTAGTTAATAATTATTTATACCAAGATATCTTTATGCAATAAAAATGGATGGTTATTGAGCCATCCATTTTTGTAGTCAAAAAAATCATTCACTTTTCTCAAATAGAAAATAACGCTTTAATTTTTTTGAAAATAATATAATAGATGTCAACCAAAGGGATAATCCAGCCAGAATAAGTTTACCTATAATCCCTCCAGATCTTTGAGCATCATTATCATAGCTTATACCACTTTCGTTCAAAGAAGTTAACCCATCATGGAAATTGCTCCATAACATGACGATAATGATTGGTAGCCAAGCTAAGATAGTCAATACCCGCGCCCTTTTATCGCACCTAAAGGAAAAGTAAAGCGCTGATATTTGTATAATTAAAACTAACAAACGAATAAAACTCCATAAATAAATTTCTATCTTTATCTCAGCGGGCATATCAAAACTATACAAATTTAATAACAGTGATGCATTGGTTATAAAAAAATATAATATCAGTATAATACAGCAGACAATCAAAAATTGAGTTATCCATAAAGAAAGTGGCTTTTTCATAACAGTTCCTATTTAAATAAAATAAATCATATCGTTTCTTT
>NZ_CAWPAV010000171.1:0-5897 GCF_963885725.1 Proteus sp. G4380 | reverse complement strand
CATATCTGACTATGAATGGATGATTGGTGAAGGTGATATTGATAATCTTTGTCAACTGCCACTCAATGGTAGATATGTTATTGAGCCTATATTGATATTAATACCTTGTATTTTATTACTTTTTTTAGAAAAAAATAAAAAGCTAAGATGGGGTTATGTTACAATCACTGTTATGTATATCATATGGTCATTTTATTTACGTTTTAATTTTTGCTAAAAACTGACCTTCCCTATCCCCCAACGCCATCTTTCTCAATGGGAGAAATTTAGTTTTGATAAAAATAGAACCAGTAAAATTGATATTATCTTCTATTGCAATTCTATTTATAGCCATTTTTTCAATTTATATATCAACAAGTTACTACATAACCTATTTTCTAATGGAAGATAGGATCTTATTCTCATTTCAAACAGGGCTCTTAGTTTTTGCAACGCCTCTAATACTTTATTTCTCATATTATAGTTTTATTTTAGGATACCAAAAAAAGTTACAAAGAATGAATAATAAAGTAGCTGGTATATGCGCAGGAATAGCAATAATTGGTATCGTTTTTAGCTTTTTCTTTTCAATTTATGTCGGTCTCGATTTAACCTCTAAAGGCTATTATCGTTGTTATAAATCATCTGCTTTTGCACCAAATGAATATGTTATTGCAAAAGAGATGTGTAAAAAATAGACATCTCTTTTTTATTCTCTCTTCGTAACCTGAATATTATAATTAAAAAATAACTTCACATCCCTAATGCAAGATTAATCAAATAGTTGACGAATATTCTGTTCACCTAAACCAGGCCCAACACTCATTCCTAAACCCGTTCGCATCAATACTGCAGTGACTTTTTCACTCGGCGTTAAAATCGAAATCGGCTCTTTTCCTTTTGCCCCATAAACCCCTTGCCAACGCTCTTTTACTTGAACCGAACAACCTAATGTGTGCTCAGCTAACTCTATCAGGAGGTTATCAACCTCTTCGCTGTTAAAAGGCTGTGCATCTAAGCTATATTCATGAGAATCACCAATAATAAGATCGCCATAAGGAGTCGGGGTAATTAATAAATGAATACCATACTGCTCAATTAACGGCGATTGCATTTTAATTTCTTTCGCTAAAGCCTGTGCCTCAGGTAAATCGGCAAATGCACCATAGTGAGTACAACTTAATCCCGTCATTAGCGCATGCGCCAATCCAATATATTGCTCTGCTGTCACTCGCAACATCTGCAGGCGGCAAACTATAGGATCAAGCTTTTTTATTTCGTCAGCCAGTAATGTTTGATAATCGTGCCCTGAGCAGACAATGATCTTTTCTGCACTAAATGTTCCATTACTGGTGATCAATGTCCCCGTATCTACATCAATATCCCGTACTAATGTGGAAAAATAACTCGTTACATTAGCTAAGCTGCCTAAATAAGCCGCTAACTGTGGGATCGCTTCTCGCGAAAATAGCACCTGATCTTCTTTGCCATGCAACGCCGCTTTATGGTGTTGCAATTGACCACCATAAACCGTGGCTAATTGTGTTTTAGAAAGTAATTCACAATCATAACCATAGGTTTTAGCTCGACCATCGACAAAAGCTTCAAGAACAGCTTGCTCAGATTGTGTACGTGCTAATAGATAAGTCCCTTTTTGACGCGTTAAAAATTTAGCCTGTTTGGCCATAGTTGCCCAAATTTCACGACTATTTTTCGCTAAATCTAGCATTTTTCCCGGCGCTTGACCCAAAATTAATCCGTGACCAAAATTACGTACAGAAGCGCCCACAGGCGTGTAACTGCGCTCAAAAATAGCAACACGTAAACCTCGCTGAGCCGCTGCATACGCATGAGATAAACCAATAATGCCCGCACCAATAACCGCAATATCAAATTTCATATGACACCCTAAACCAGATAGAGTGCATCGCACCCTATCTATTAATTAATAAAGTAAAAAATAATTATTTTGCACTCTTACCGTCATAGCGCTTACGCCATTCAGTTAAAATGGTGTCGCGCTTTTCAGCAGCCCAAATAAAATCATTTTTAATTAAACGTTGAGCATAATCGCGAGGTAATTCTGTTTGGCTTACGGGTACACTGGTATTGGCTAATACAGCAAAATTAGCACTATAAAGCTTCATCGCTTCCTTTGAGGCGGAAAAGTCAGCCAATTTTTGCGCGGCATCTCGCTTATTAGTTCCTTTGATTATCGCCGTTGCTTCAATATCCCAACCCAATCCTTCTTGCGGTAATATGATGTCTAGTGGTGCCCCTTGTCGTTTCAATTGGATCGCCGGATATTCAAAGGATATGCCTATCTGGTATTCCCCCGATGCAGCCATTTTGCAGGGTTTGGAGCCAGAATGAACATATTGACCAATATTCTGATGCAACTTGTCCATATATGCCCAACCCTCTTGTTCACCAAATATTTGTAACCAAGCACTTACATCTAAAAACCCAGTGCCTGATGATGCCGGATTTGGCATAACGATTTTGCCTTTGTATTCAGGCTTAGTGAGATCTTGCCAAGAAGTGGGTTTAGATAACCCCAATTTTTGTGCTTCTATCGTGTTGTAGCAAATCGTTGCCGCCCAGACATCCATACCAACCCAAGTTGGCGGGTTGTTGCTATCACGAAATTTCACATCAATATCATCTAACTGCGCCGGAGCATAAGGCTCAAGCATATTTTGCGCTTTTAATATTGCTAAACTTGATGCAGCTAATCCCCACACAACATCGGCTTGAGGACGATCTTTTTCTGCTAATAATTTAGCGGTGATAATCCCCGTTGAATCTCTTACCCATTTTATTTTTATATCAGGATATTTAGCCTCAAATGCTTGTTTATAAGCTTGTAATTGTTCACTTTCTATTGCGGTGTATACCGTAATTTCAGTCGCTGCAAAGACCGTTCCCGCAGAAAATAATAAGCTGGTGGCAAGTATCAGTTTTTTTAACATCATGCGATTTTCCTAGTATTGCTATGTGAGAGAATTAAACCTTTAAATTTATTGCTTAGCTTCACGCTGATGCCACGCTTGTGTACGGCGAATAACACCTTGCGAAGCAATAGATAACAATATCGAAACCCCTGCCGAGGTGGTTAAAATCAATGTCGACATAGCTGCCGCGCCACCAATATTGCCCGCATCATCCATATTCAATACCGCAACCGCGGCTAAAATAGTGTCTGGGCTATAAAGGAAGATCGCCGCGGAAACCGTTGTCATAGCAGAAACAAATAGATAACGATAAATATCTAATAATGCCGGCAAACAAAGAGGAATAGTGATACGCCAAAAGTGACGATATAAAGGCGCTTTTAAGGATAATGAAGCTGCCTCGAATTCTTTATCTAACTGGCGCAGTGCCGTGCTCGCAGTCATATAGGCAGTAGTGAAAAAGTGTGCAATGGAGCACAGCACTAATAACACCATACTGCCGTATAAAAAGTTCAGTGGATTATTCGGTAAGTTAAAGAAAAATACATACCCTAATCCCAACACTAACCCCGGGACGGCCATCGGTACAAAACTTAACATACGTAGCAGATTGTTAAGCCAAGAGTGAGAAGCCGTTTTATCTATTAAGTAAGCGCCCATAAAGATCAGAAAGCAGCCGATAGTGGCAGTGTAAAATGCCAAAATAATACTGTTGGTATAGGCGAGCCATCCCCCAGGCAATCCTTCAAAATTATAATGACGTAACGAAAACGATAAGTTATAAGGCCAGAACTGAATAAAAGAGGAGTAAACGGCCGTACCGAATACCAATAAAAATAGCGCGCAAATAAGCATCACAAATATTAGATAAAGCGTGTCACGCTGAAAATTAGCTTTTGGTAAATAGAATTGGGCACGCGAGCTCATTGCATCACGTTGACGTTTACGTAACCAAACATCGACACCGAAGGTCAACAATGCAGGTAGCAATAACAACATACCGATTAAAGCACCGCGGCCAAATTGTTGCTGACCAAGCACGGCTTTATAGGCTTCTAACGCCAGTACTTGATAATCTCCGCCGACGACAACCGGAATACCAAAGTCAGTAATAGTTAACGTAAATACCAAGCACAATGCTGCGAAAATCCCATGTCGGCTCGATGACCAAGTGACACTACGAAAAGTGCGCCAAGAAGACACCCCTAAGCTAGATGCAGCATCAAATAAACGAGCATCAGACATGGATAATGCGGAGAGTAAAATCATTAGCGCATGAGGAAAAGTGTAGATCACCTCACCAAGCACTAATCCCCAATAACCATAAATACTCTCTGTGAGTAAGCTACGCAATAGCCCTTGGTTACCAAATAGATAAACCAATGCAATACCCGGTAGCATAGAAGGAGCGAGTAAGGGTAATAGTGATATTCCACGCCACAAGGATTTAAAAGGGATCAAGGTGCGATGTAGAGCATAAGCAAACAGGTAAGCCAGTGGCACTGTAATAACAGCAACGCTTAACGAAACACTAATACTGTTACCCACCAACCACAGAAAATTAGCACTGGTGAACAAATCAATAGCGGCCTGAAAACCACCACCTTGTGATATATCAGGCGTAAAACCTCGCCAGAAA
This sequence comes from Proteus sp. G4380, assembly GCF_963885725.1. NCBI lineage: Bacteria > Pseudomonadati > Pseudomonadota > Gammaproteobacteria > Enterobacterales > Morganellaceae > Proteus > Proteus sp. G4380. The sequence goes on along the minus strand of NZ_CAWPAV010000171.1, from coordinate 1,325 downwards.
ATAGCCAATAAAGGCAATAAAACCCCAAGAGTAAGTAAGCAAATAATAAATAACTTACCACCAGCAACAAACAAACTATCTAAACGATTAATAGATTTGGTAGGTACTATCACTGACATTATCTCGCTACCTTACGCAAATATGTGTAGTTCATTAGCCGGTAAAGTCACTTTAACTTTACCGTTTTGAATACTATGTAGCTCAGCAGCAGAGATCTCGGCTTGTAATAAATGTCCCGGTAAATGGTCTAATTCAAACTTCATAATGCAACGACTTCCCAAAAACACCACATTTTGTATATTGGCATCGTATTGATTATGTTTGTTTTGTATTGGGTTAATTTTGATTGATTCAGGTCGACAAAAGAGACGCCCTTGATTATGAGGTATTGCAGTATGTTTTAATTGGACTTCTCGTGAGCCAATCATCGCCTCACCGTGCTGATTTCTATTGAAAGGTAACCAGTTACCTTTTCCTACAAACTCTGCAACAAATGGTGTTTGTGGATGGTTGTAAATCTCTTCACTACTGCCGTACTGCTCAACCTTGCCGTTATTCATTACAGCTATCCTATCGGCCATCAGCATGGCTTCATCTTGATTATGAGTGACCATTAGCGTAGTGATATTTAGGCTTTGCTGTAAATTACGTAGCTCCACACACAAATGTTCACGCACTTGTGCATCTAATGCCGACATTGGCTCATCCAGTAATAGTAAAGAAGGGGCAGGTGCCAAAGCACGAGCCAATGCCACGCGCTGTTGTTGACCGCCAGATAATTCTCCTGGATATTTTTTCTTTCGATCTTGTAAACCAACTAACTCCAGCATTTCATTAACGCGATCTTTAATCACATTACGAGGCTGACCGGCTAAACCATACGCAATATTCTGCTGTACCGTCAGGTTAGGAAATAATGCATAGGACTGAAATAAGATCCCATAGTCACGGGCTTGAGGGGGAAGGTGTGAGATGTTGTTATCGTAATTAAAGATACTACCGTGATCTTGTGTTTCTAATCCGGCAATACAACGTAATAATGTGGTTTTTCCACATCCAGAAGGCCCTAATAGGCAGACTAACTCGCCTTGTTTAATCTCTAAAGAAACACCATCTAAAGCAATAAATTGATTAAATCTCTTTTGAATATTCTCTACACGAATATGTGGCATTGAGCCATTTTGTGAGTTTATATTGAACTGTAACATATCGCTTACCACGCCAATTTATGATGATTGACTAGAGATTAAGCGACAATGATTAAAGTTTTATGAAAATTTAAAACTGATTTATATTTTTTTTAAATGGCTAGTCACTAGACTATT
>NZ_CAWPAV010000170.1:0-59496 GCF_963885725.1 Proteus sp. G4380 | reverse complement strand
TTGACTGCATTTTTAGAGGAGCTAAATATATTCCGCATTATTGATTTCAAGCTTAATCATAGCATCACCTATTTAACTGTGTTTTTATACAGTAATTTATATAAGGTAACGAATAGAATAGCAAGGAGAAAAGGGCAATTTTATGAGCTAAAGAAAGGGAGATTTTGAGAGATGATCTGTCGTCGTTTTACCAGAGTTTTACCAGTGGTAAATCCCAGACATAAAAAAACCAACCGTAATTGGTTGGTTTTTTTAAATAAAAATGGTCGGCATGATAGGATTTGAACCTACGACCCCTGACACCCCATGACAGTGCGCTACCAGGCTGCGCTACATGCCGATTGTGCTTAGTATATTACTGTTTTTTACTGCTAAAGCAACCCTTTAGATACTTAACTGCTGTATTTTTATTCATTATAGTGACGTCAGTTGTTATTAACTTTTTACTTATAGTCTTTTTTTAATACTAACGCTCAATAAATCGTTTTTGCTCAGCCAGTACTTGCAATAATAGGCGTAAATCAGGTTTGGCGGATTGGATCTCTTTGCCTGATTTATCAAACAAAGCATATCTGCCATGTTTATCTATCATTAACGTATTATCTTGTAAAAAGACCACTAGAGTTTCATTATCACCAGTAAAAATCCAAGGGTGATTACGCGTATTAGCAAATAGATCTTCGCCTTGAGAATAGTTATCTGCAGGGCTAATAACACCTAATACATGTTGCATTAGCGTTGTCATTATATCTTGGTGGCTGGTTAGTTTATCTAGTTTTTGTGGTGTAACATTAGGCCAATGTATTACCAGTGGAACCTGCGATTGGCTTAAGTTAAAAGTGTCTTTGTTAACAAGCCATTGGCTATCTTGTTTATCATTGTTCTGATGATAATTTGACGTTACGACCACAACGGTATTATCAAGTATGTTGCTTTCTTTTAAAGTAGTAAAAATGGTCTCTAATTGACTATTTAACTGTGCTTGAGAAGCTGATGTATGCTTATCACCGTTGATTTGTAAGAAAGAGAACCAAGGTGTGCTTTGTTTATTTTTTAACAACCATGAACGCCAACTATTAATCGTTGTGTCGTTATCCTCACTACGTGAAGTAGGTAGTGAGTAATCAGCCAGCACCGCTTGTGTAAATAATGGCGATTTAAATCCATTAGTTGAAAATAGTGCTAATTGATAGTGACGATAATTTAAAGCGTCAAAGAGCGCTGAGTTTTTGCGGCTACTTAACACACTATCCAAGTAAGACGGTGAAATGCCATAAAATAATCCAAACAGCGCCGTTTCGTTATTTATGCCTGCTGAATAGTGCTGAGAGAAAGAGAGGTTATTATCAGCAAATTGTTGCAAGCTCGGTAGTTTGGCAACGTCTTCATTACCTAATCCATCAACCACAATCATAAGTAAGTTATATGAGCTTTCATCTTTAGAATAATCAAGAGGTGCAAGCGGGTAGGTGATACTCTGTGCCGCAGGATTACCCTCGCTCATTAAACGCTGCTCATACTCAGATTGATTAATAAAACCATGCCGTTCAAGGAATTTACGTGCAGTCATTGGGTAAGACAGTGGTAAGTTTGCACGTTGCATAGTAATAGGGCGATAAAAATTAGCATCTGCCCAAATAGACATAGAGTGGGATAAAATAAAGCAACTAATAAATACACAGGCTAATGGTTTTCCCCATCGCTGGCGGTTTAAGCTGCGCAGCTTTTGCCAACTCCATGTAGCAAATAGCATTTCGATAAGAAAGATAATGGGGATACCAATAAAGATAAGTTGCCATTCTCGCGCCATTTCACCTTCATCTGGATTGATAACCAAATCCCAAACCAACTGGGTCAAATGAAGTTGAAATTGCTGGTAAACAGCTATATCAAAAATAAGTAATGTCAATCCTGCGCTAGCTAAGGCGCAGGATATCACCCTAAGTAATCGTTGCGAAACTACCACAAAGGTCAACGGAAAAAGAATAAGGATATAAATAGCAAACACGATAAAACTAAAATGGCCCATCCAACTGACAATAGCGTAAAGACGACCTGCAAAGGTACTTGGCCAATCAGCAATAAACAGGTAACGGCTCCCAAGCAAAAGGCTTAGAATAATATTAAACAGCGCAAACCAGTGACCCCAACTGATCATTTGGGATACTTTTTCACGATAGGACTGATTTCTCGTTACCATGTCTATAAATATTTCTGTGTTTATTAGTGAATATTGCCTTCATCAATTGAAGCACGTAAAGCGTGAACAAAAGAGTCTGCAATCAGCATTCGTTGAGCAGGGGCAATACTTGTATTGATTAAGTTTGTCACCATGTTCCCCAACACCATCAAAGAAAGATCTGTAGGAGTATGATGTTTTTCAAGAACGCTGACAAGTTCTGCAAGTAATTGCTCAACTTGTTCATCACTATAACGGGATTTTTGTGGCATAAAATCTGAATTCCTACTAAATGGATAAAACGCTATATGTTACCGCAAGGCGTGTTGTTTTTCTGCTATTAAATTAATTATTTTGCGGTTATACCCCTTGATAGTAAAAGTAGGGGATGTTTGAATACGCGCACAAAAAGAATCGGGATAAAGGAGGGCGCCCATGAGTCTAGATATTAACCAGTTAGTTTTGCACCAACTTATTAAGCGTGATGAGCAGACATTAGAAGTGGTACTACGTGATTCACTCTTAGCCATTGAGCCGGTTGTTCAAGAGATGGTCGAAGAGTTACATCGTGTTTATAGTGCAAAAAGTAAAGCCTATGGTTTATTTAATGAAGAGAGCGAATTAGCTCAAGCATTACGTTTACAACGTCAAGGTGAAGAAGAATTTTTAGGTTTTTCTCGTGCAGCGACGGTTAGACTTAAAGATGAGTTAGCGAAATACCCTTTTGCTGAAGGGGGAACGGTTCTTTTTTGTCATTATCGTTATCTCGCGGTGGAATATTTATTAATCGCTGTATTGAATAGCTGTAATAGCATGTGGGTCAATGACAGTCTTGATGTATCTTCAACGCGCTATTTAGATATTCCTCATGCAGATATTATCGCTCGTATTGATTTAACTGAATGGGAAACTTCACCCGATTCTTTACGTTATTTAACCTTCTTAAAAGGGCGTGTAGGACGCAAAGTTTCAGATTTCTTTATGGACTTTTTAGGGGCGCAAGAAGGTTTAAATACTAAAGTACAAAATAAAGGCTTATTACAAGCGGTTGATGACTTTTGCGAAGCATCAGACATGAATAAACAAGAGCGCCAAACTTGTCGTGAACAAGTCTACAGCTATTGTAATGAGCAATTGCAATCGGGTGAAGAGATTGCATTAACTGAACTAGCACAAGAGTTACCGCCATTAGGTGATCAAAACTTTGCACAGTTTACAGAAGAAAAAGGGTATGAATTAGCGGAAACTTTTCCCGCAGATCGCAGTACATTACGCCAATTAATGAAGTATTCAGGAAGTGGTGGGGGGATAACGGTTAATTTTGATGCGAAACTGTTGGGGGAAAGAATTTTTTGGGATCCCGCTACCGATACACTGACGATAAAAGGAACTCCACCTAATTTACGCGACCAGTTACAGCGTAGAGTTTCAGAAAAATAGGCAATAGATAGAAACAAATAACGCCACATTAAGTGGCGTTACATGCTCGGCGTCCCGAAAAATAAAGCTCGAAGGTTGGCTTATTAAGCGCGCAGGAAGTCAATATGAGTAATTTTTGGCTTATACTCGTGACGTTGCACTGCTTTAACTTTAACTTTAGTTGCTTTACCATCGATAACGAGGTTAACGAAATCAGCATAGAACTCAGATTTGTGTTCTTGGTTGATAACTTCGTTGTGATCTAAATCGATAGCGATTGGCTCTTCATTTCCGCCATAAACGATAGCTGGAAAACGGTTAGCCACACGCAGGCGGCGGCTCGCACCCTTACCCTGCTCTTTACGTACTGTTGCATTAATAGTTAACATCTTTTTTCTCTTATGAAAAAGAAAATACATACTTGTTACAGGCGACCCAGCAACAAGCTCGAGATTTGGTTTATCTAAAAACAGATAAAGCGGGGCGCATTTTAACGAAAAAGCACTCTAACAGCAAATATAAATCGACTTTAATATAAGGTATCTGCTTTACGAAAGCGTCCATGATAGTCAAATAACTTATTACGAATTTGCCAAAAGCCATCTTTTTTATTTTTTTGTGCCACAATAAAATCAGGATAACGTAATAAATCAAACTGATTAATAATATCTTGAGCGTTATGCCATACAAAAGGAACGCCAGGGGCGCGCTGGTGTTCGCGTAAAAACTTGAGTTCAAATACTTTACGTTGGGCAGGCGTTTTTAAACGAAATCGTTCTGAAACAGAAGTACCTTCTTCATCATAATAGTTGATTTTAAGCCACTCACCTTTTTCATCTTGACCACTGAGTAATTGCATTCCTCCACAGCGAAGGATAAGGGCGCCTTTTAGCTTTAAAGCAGCTTTGAGCATATCATCAGGATCAACTAGGATTTCATTACAGTGCACACAACGCCGTGCGGCGATATCATTTTCTTCATTACAGTGTGGGCATAATTTAAAACGAAAGCGATAATCACACTGTTTTTTTTGTCCTTGCTCATCAAGCTCCCAACCTTGGCAACGTCGCCCATAGTGCTCAATAATATCGCCATCTGCATCAACTATGCCCCAGAAAGTGTTAGCGAATTGACAGAGAGGACAAAACACTTGTACCGGTTTGCTATTTGGATTGGGCTTTTTACTACCCACTTCAGGAAGATAAAGGTCGTGAGGGTTACCTGCATAATCTAAGATTAAACATTCTGTTTTTCCTGCAAATAACCTTAATCCTCGTCCTACTATCTGTTGATATAAACTGACGGACTCCGTTGGACGTAAAATAGCAATTAAATCAACATGGGGCGCATCAAAGCCTGTGGTTAATACAGCAACATTAACCATATAACGTAGCTGTTGCTGTTTAAACTGTGAAATTAATGCGTCACGCTCAGAAGAGGGGGTTTCAGCACTGACTAACGCGGCTTGTCCTTGGGGTAATAATGTGAAGATTTCTGTCGCATGTTCGACTGTTGCCGCAAATATCATCACACCACGGCGTTGTTCACCGTATTCAATTATCTGTGACACAATATGGGGTGTAATACGCTGTTGTTTTTTTACTTCGCGATTGAGATCTTCTTGATTAAAAATACCATTTTGGCTCGTTCTAACTTGGCTAAAGTCATATTGCAAAATAGGCATATCTAAACGTGTTGGTGGGACTAAGAAATGGTGACTTATCATGTAGCGTAAAGGTAATTCATAAATACAGTCACGAAAAAAACAATTGTCATCCCCTTTTACCATACCGTGATAGTGATATTGGTAAATCCAACCAGTCGGTAAACGATAAGGAGTAGCCGTTAATCCTAAGATGCGTAATTGGGGGTTAATGGTTTGAAGTTGTTTGATCACTTGTTGGTATTGGCTATCTTCAGACAGACTAATACGGTGACATTCATCAATAATTAATAGAGAAAAAGCATGCTCAAACTGCGATAAGTTACGTGCTACCGATTGCACACTGCCGAAAACAACTTTGCCTCGACTCTCTTTTTGCTGTAATCCGGCGGCATAAATATCCGCAGATAGACCATAGGCTTCATATTTGCTATGGTTCTGCTCTACTAATTCCTTTACATGTGCTAGAACCAATACCCGCCCACGTGCTCTTTTAGCAAGTTCGGCAATGACTAAGCTTTTTCCAGCACCGGTAGGTAATACAATAAGTGCTGGTGTTTTATGTTGGCGAAAATAAGTGATTGTCGCGTTAACCGCGTCAAGCTGATAAGGTCTGAGTGTAAAAGCCATAACCATACATCAAAAGCAAAACAGAGCACCAGCGTAGCACTTTTTAGCGATGAGTGCGAACAGAAAGACTGTAATTAAATACAGTGAAAGGCTAAATGATTTAAGGGTAAATTAATTAGTTGTTTTATTGTTAATATTCATTTTTAATAGATGCCTCATATCAGATGGTACTCTTCCATTTTTCAGAGAAATTCATGCGATTAGATAAATTTTTATCCCAGCAATTGGGGATTAGCCGTAATTTAGTAGCTCGTGAACTTAGAGCGGGGCTTGTGACTATAGATGGTGAAATGGTAAAAACAGGTGCGACTAAAATCACACCTGAACAAGAAGTTGCTTATGATGGCAATGTGTTGACACAAATTTTAGGCCCGCGTTATTTTATGTTGAACAAACCTATTGGTTATGTGTGTTCAACGGATGATCCTGTTAACCCCACCATTCTTTATTTTATTGATGAGCCACTAGCACATAAATTACATGCTGCGGGGCGTTTAGATATTGATACTACAGGGTTAGTGCTATTAACCGATAATGGTCAATGGTCTCATCGTATAACGGCACCTAAACATCACTGTGAAAAAACGTATGTCGTAACGTTGGAACAGCCTATTGCTACGGATGTCGCCGAGAAATTTAAAACGGGTGTTCAGTTAAATGGCGAAAAAGAATTGACTAAGCCTGCGACATTGGAAGTAATAACACCGACTGAGGTAAAACTGACCATCAGTGAAGGGAAGTACCATCAAGTTAAACGTATGTTTGCTGCGGTGGGTAATCATGTTGTCGCGTTACATCGAGAGCGTATCGGTGATATCACATTAGATGATGCTTTAGCGCCAGGAGAATACCGACCGCTAACAGAAGAAGAAATCAATAGCATTCATCTACCTAAATAATAATTATATTTTGTCGTTTTTTGGAGTTTAACTGCGTGCAAGAGCAACGTCCGTCGTACTTTAGCCTCATTTTAATATTGGGGCTTATTTCCATGCTTATGCCACTGGCTATCGATATGTACCTGCCAAGTTTACCTACTATAGCACGGGATTTTGGCGTGCCTGGTGGCCAAGTTCAGATGACATTAAGTAGCTATATCTTTGGTTTTGCTATTGGACAAATGGTCTATGGGCCGATGGCAGATAGTCTAGGGCGTAAACCGGTTATTCTAGGTGGTGTGATTGTTTTTGCATTAGCATCGAGCGCTTGTGCATTATCTGACTCGATCGATATGCTAATTGGTATGCGTTTTCTACATGGATTTGCTGCCGCCGCTGCAAGTGTTGTCATTAATGCTTTAATGCGGGATATGTTTTCAAGAGATGAGTTCTCAAGAAGCATGTCATTTGTTGCATTAGTCATGACGATTGCTCCATTATTAGCGCCATTACTTGGTGCTTGGGTGATGAACTGGTTCTCATGGCATGCTATTTTTTGGAGTATTGCTATTGCGGCGATCATTGCTGCTGCATTAATTGCGCTCTATATACCGGAAACTTTGCCCAAACAGCACCGCCAACGCTTTAGCCTACGAGTGACATTTAGTCAATTTATTAGCTTATTTAGAGCACGTCGAGTACTTTGCTATATTCTGGCATCGGGATTTTCTTTTGCAGGGATGTTTTCATTTTTAAGTGCAGGGCCTTTTGTTTATATCGAACTACATGGTATTCCATTCGACCAATTTGGCTTGTACTTTGGTTTTAATATTATTTTCTTGATTGTCATGACCAGTATCAATGGGCGCTATGTGCGCCGATTTGGTGCACTGAATATGTTACGTTTTGGGTTAACTGTGCAGTTTTTAATGGGCATATTCTTAATATTGGTGGTCGCCCTTAATTTACATTTTTACTTCCTTGTTGTGGGAGTGGCTATGTATGTTGGTGGGATAGCCATGATAACCTCAAATGCGATGGCCGTTATTCTTGAAGACTATCCACATATGGCGGGTACGGTATCTTCTTTAGCCGGTACTATCCGTTTTGGTGTGGGGGCTTTAGTTGGAACCGCTATTGCAATGTTACCCGCTAAAACTGAGTGGCCGATGGTGAGTTCGATGGCATTTTGTGTTATCTGTGCCATGAGTTTCTTGTTACTTGCTCGTCGTTATAAATAAGAATATCACGCTATAAATACACTGTATTTATAGCGTTTTCCTTTCTATTTATCTTTAAAATGTCATTATCGCCACGTTTTTCACTAAATATTTCTCTAAATTCTTTCCCTTCAATGTAACTTATTTGATTTGCATCAACACTTAATGTTGTATTTTTGTTAAATTAACTAGGGTTTATTTTAATAATCATCTATTATTGTTTTAGTAATATGAAATATCATGATAAAAATTGATAGATTGTTTTACTTAAATGCGTAAAATTTTATGCAATTATTTTATATAGTTGATAAAATGTTAAATAAATGAAAGAATAATTGAAAAGAGTAATCAGGGCTGATAGGAAGGTTGATAAAGGTTAAGCGAAATAAACAGCTTAAAATACCTCTCTCTTTGTAAGATTATTGTAACGTTCATGCTTTGTTTTTAACAATATTTTAATATGTGTGTGAGCAAGTCAGTTCAAACTCGTATTGATGATGTATTAAATTAACGTGTTGATGAAACAGGATTGATTTGTGGAAAATGTACAACTTTCGGTGGTTCATAAGCTGCCGCTGAGTTATCGGTGGCTAGCAGGCTTTACAGGAACAAGGGTAGAAATTCTACCTGAGAATGATGCTAGTAGACAAAATACCTTGATTGGCTTAAAACTGCTAAGTCATGATGGTATGACTTTAGATGAGGCAATACAGAACTTACAAAAGTATCTGAATAATCTCAATATTGAAAATGTGATTATTGAGTGGGATGGCGTACCTTGTTTATTTTTACATAGTGATGATGAGTGCGCAGCACTTTGTTGCTTAAAAAATGCTGGGGTTGCAATTGCTGAGCCATTTCCAACAGACTACTCTTATCTGTAGTTCTTTTTTGTTCTTAATGGGTATTTCTCTATGACATATGCACAATCTATTGCTATGTACTTAGATAAAAATACTCACTAACGATGGCTATATGGCTCTGTTATGCAAGAAAAAACAACATAAAAAAGCCCCATACTCAATAAGTATTGGGGCTTTTTTATTGCGATAAGATATAAGGGAAAATTTTATCTTAATGACGCTTGAGAATAGTTATCAGCAAGACTTGTTGTTGTATTATTATCAATGATCCGACGCGCTGTATAGAAACGGTTTTTCCAATAGACATTGGACATTTCAGAAACGATAACACCACTGCTGGTTGACGCGTGAACAAACTTATCATTACCGATATAAATACCAATATGGCGCATAGTGCGACCAGTCTTAAACAGTACTAAGTCACCCGCTTTTAAGGTTGAACGATTAACTTTGGTACCAGCAAATTGCTGATCGGAGGTTGAACGAGGTAATTCGACACCAAATTGATCACGAAAAGTTCTTTGGACAAAAGCGGAACAATCAATACCACTTTTTGTATTGCCACCTAAGCGGTATGCAACACCTTTCCAGTCTGCATATTGGTCAAGTATCTTAGATTTTATATCGAGATTCTTCACCAATGATTCAAATTCATCTTGAGATGCTTGGGAAATAGATGTGCTTGAAGATTTATTAAGTGGGGCAGTTGTTGAATTAGCTAAGCGTGAAGACGCGTTTTGTGAACTACAGGCTGATAACGTAGCTACGACAATAAACGCCGGTATGAGCTTAAGCATTCTCATAAACGGTTTATTTCTCATTGTGACAGATTTCCCTTACATCCTTATGTGCGAGATGAGCACATGAATATTCACCAAATAACCAGAGAATATAGTGTAATTTAACTCTGGCAACCCTATTTCGCGAAAAACGTGCTCTAAAGCACGTAAATATCCACATTAAACAATAAATAATGTGGAAACGTAAAAAGTTTACATAAAGAAAAGTCAAATGGCGAGAGGAAAGAGGCTTAATTTACAAAACATTAGATAATAAAGAACACATACTAAAAATGATTATCTTTTTGTTATAAAACTATCCTTTTACAGATAAAAAATAAGCGCTCAGTAGGGCGCTTATTTTTACTTTTACTTATTTTTTATACTTAATTAGCTAAATGCTTTTTTGCCTTTAAAAGGGAGATGCTCATCTAGCCAATGAATGATGATATCAGAGGCAGGGGTTATTAATAACCAGCTTGTTGTGACTAAAGTGAGCGAGATAGAGCCAACTAAGATATCAGAAGCCCAATGTGCGCCAGCCATAACACGAGGTAATGAAAAAATTACCGTAATTAAAAGAGCGCATAAAAAAGAGCGAAATGAAAGATAACGTAATATAAAGCTACAAAAGATCAGTAGCATCAAACCATGATCGCCAGGAAAGCTATCACCTGATGCATCTTTAGTCGGTATTCCTGTCACTACACCTACGCGGTGCACATCGTGAAAATGAAGTGTTGGGCTAGGTCTTTCGATAGGAATATTTTGTCCAATCTGATTAATTACGATTGCACTTAGCACCATGACTATTCCCACAATAATGAGATGGCGTTTGCCCTGATAATCTTTCTGACGAAAGGTATGATAATACAACCCTCCCATCGCCAGCAGAATAATCACATCGAATGCTCGATTATTGACATAAGCCACAAACATAGCAAAAGAAGAGTCTGGCAATAGTTGCCGATTAAAAAAATAAAAGATATGTGTATCTATTGAAAGCCAAAAGCCATGTTGTGCGGGAAGATACCAAGATAAAAAAAGAGTCAATCCAACCAAATTTAACAGCAAGATAAGAGACAATTTTTGTTTAACAGTAGAAAGTTTCATAAGGATAATTAAAAAATTCGTTGATTAATTGTGATCTAAATCACAAATACTCCAAGTTTATGGCAGGGACTATAGCCAAAATAAAAAAAAATATCTTTGCAATTAATTGCTAAGGTAAATGTTATCTTTTTGTTTTAATCTTGTTAGCTTCTCTTATCTTGATATAAGTCAAATATAGAATATTTTTTATTGATAGTCTTAATTTGAGTATTTTATAATTTCTTTCTAAACTTTAATCAAAGATAAAAGTTAAATAAATAAAGTTACTAGCCGATATTAGTTATTAGTTTAATAGCATATTGGCTCGTGGATATTCTGTACTTAAATAAATGAGAGGAGGTTTATTTTGAAAAAGATACCGATAGTTTTAGCATGTCTAGGTCTATTATTAACGGCACCTAGTTTAGCACGTGAAAGTAAAGTGTTAGGCTCAACAACAATTACTTTTGTTGGTGCTATTGTCGAAGGCGGATGTTATGCATCATCAGAAGAAAATACTGTTAAAACAAGTTGTTGGAATGGTAAGGAGATGAAAGACTTCCAATATAAACTAGATGCTAATCAGCAATTTAACTCGCAATTAATTAATAATAAAGGTTTTATGGATATCGAATGGATTAACGATCATCTAGCAGTAATGAATATTGTTTATAATTAGTTAATTAATACTAATAATAAAATAAATTGTGTTAATTAAATAGAAAGTTGATGTTTAAATAATTAGGTTATTAAAGTTATGAATATTTGACTTAAGCTTAAATCAACGTTGATTTTTTATTTATAAATAAAAACCACTCATATTTGATAGACATCAAACATTCTTATTGTGTCTATATGAATGTCATATTTTATTGCTATGATAAAAGTATGTCGAGTAGGCGTGATCCTCATACCTACTGCGCAAACAAGAAGTGAGGTCGTTATGAAAAAATATCTGACCATTTTATGCAGTCTTCTCGTTTCCAGTTCGATATCATTTGTTTGGGCGTCAACAGCACAGCAAACCACAGGACAGATTTATGTACGAGGAGCAATTGTTGATCCAGCTTGTGAAATTAATTTCACACTCGATCAAGCTGAGTACCAATGTTACAAAAATAACAAAGTCTTTACATCAACCCAGTCTATTTTCCCTACCTCTTTTGAACAATCATCATCAATTATACTGCCTCAAAATATGGGGAAAGCTGAAATCCGTTGGATGGATGGCGCTGAAAAAAATGGATTGATTAATGTGCAATATTTTTAATTGTGTATTGACAGGGAATGATTAGGTAAACAAGTCAAATAATCGTTGTCACAGTGGGTTTCTTACGATTATCTGACCTATTTAGCATCACATCAGTAAAATATTACTTTGTGAGGGAGGTTTTTGGCGGTTAATTAATCAGCACGCCCCATATAGCGACGTTCAGCAATATGAATACGGATTTTATCCCCTGTAGAAAGATATTCAGGGACTTGAATGACTAATCCAGTAGGTAGAGTCGCAGGCTTAGTACGAGCGCTCGCTGACGCGCCTTTAATGCCCGGTACTGTTTCGATAATTTCCATATCAACAGTTTGCGGTAACTCTAAAGCTAAAACTTGTCCATCCATAGTTAAGACCTGCATTCCAGCTAAGCCTTCTTCTGGAATAAACAGCAGCTCTTCTTCAATCTGATCTTTTTTGAAGGTGTAAGGTGTATAATCTTCATTGTCCATAAAGACATATTCATCACCATCGATATACGAGAAACTGACTGCACGGCGTGTTAAGTTGATAGTATCGAGGATATCATCCCCTTTAAAACGTTCTTCTACTTTTTGGCCTGTACGAATATCAGTAAAGCGCATTTTATACAAAGTACTTGCACCGCGAGCACTTGGCGCTTGGATGTCGATATCTTTTACCAATAATAATTTATTGTTATAACTGATAGCCATACCGCGCTTAATTTCATTAGCTTTTGCCATAGGTAACCTTCTATAAATAGCATTGACGATAATGGCGACAAAATTACTCGTAGTACTGAAACTTGGCAAGTATTTCGCAATATTTTTTTGGCAGAAGAAGGTTCAAGCCAGCATATTGCTGGCTTGACGGAAGATCAGCGGTAAATAGGTAGGAGATTAAAGTTTGCTAATATGTGTGCAATCGCATTAATTGCACCAAATAAGATCACAAAGATAATCATAAAGGTGCCACCAGGTGCTTTAAAGCTTTGTTGCTGATGACGTTGACGACTGGCTTTTGCCATTAATGCTGGAATTATCGCCGCCCAAATTGTGGCTGCAAGTCCTGCAAAGCCAATAGCATACAAGAAGCCATCAGGAAAAATAATCGCTAAAATAGTAGGTGGTACAAAAGTTACGATGGCCGATTTTAAACGTCCTGTCCCTGTATTTGAGAATTTAAAGAAATCAGCTAAATAATCAAATAACCCTAAAGACACGCCTAAAAATGAACTCGCTAATGCCATATATGAGAACAAGTCTAATAAGAATGAAACGGAAGTATTTGCTGTATTGATACGCATTTGTGCCAGTAAGTTACCAATATTTCCGCCTTCAGCAATGACTTGTTTAAAGCCTTCACGAGGAATATTACCTTGTACAACAAACTGCCATAAAATGTAGATAGCCAGCGAAATCAAGGTACCAATTAATAGACTTTTCATCACGGCTTTACCGTCTTTACGGTAGTAGGTGACTAATCCAGGAATATTGCCGTGATAACCAAAGGAGGTTAATAAATAAGGTAATGCGGCTAGTGCATAAGGTAAATAACTGGCATGGCTTTCTGTTGTATTAAATAATACTGGCATTTTCACTTCGGTAAATAATCCACCGATAGCAAATACAAAAGCCACAATCATACCGCCAATTAATATGGTACTTAAGCGATCAACGGCTCGGGTTGATAACCAAACGAAGAAAGCAACAACAAGGGCAAATACTAAGCCTGCAACGGCTTGTGGCAAGCTAACCACATTAGCAAAATTTTGCACAATGATGGAGCTACCTGCAGAAATATAGGCATAAGTTAAAATATAGAGAACAAAAGCAATAGAAAGACCATTAATGGTACTCCATCCCTTACCTAATAAATCTTTGGTAATAGTATGAAAGCTTGATCCTAGGGGGTAGTGAAGATTAACTTCTAAGATCATTAAGCCAGACATAAATAGGCAAAACCAAGTATAAATGAGTAAAAAGATAGAGCCGGTAAACCACACACCGGAAGTCACAATAGGGATGGAGAACATACCGGCGCCTACCGCCGTACCGGCAATAATCATCGCACCACCGAGTATAGATGGGCGTTTAGCAATGGATGTGACTTCTGACATAACATGTCCTTATAAAAAATGACTCAATGTACTAGCTTGATAGTGTAGAGAATACACGCTTGATCTGAGGGTGTAAATAGAGCACTTCCTTGTTTATTAAATAAAAAAATGAATAAAAATAGTACAATAAGTTTTTATCTTTATATAAATCAATAGGTTAAATTATTTGTGCTCAAAAATAAGCCAAATAGAGTCAAGGAAATTAAATAGAAAAAAGATCACGTTGAATAATAACTAAGTAGGGGAAAACATTATTCTGAATAAAGAATATTCAGAATAATGATGAAGAGTGTTAATTAAGGTTGATAGAAACGTTTACTTTTCCATAAAGCAATAGAATTACGGCTCGCTTCAAAATGGGGTTCAGGTAAATCATCAGGTGAGCACCAGCGTAGTTCAGAACATTTATCTGGCTCCATTAACTTAGGCTCGCCACCTTGATATTGCGCTATCATACAGATAGATACGGTATGTTTACCTTCTAATTGATAAGTTTGTAGATTGTTGCTGATCCCAATCACTTCAGGAGTAGGGATGGTAATGCCAATCTCTTCTTCAATTTCACGAATAGCACATTGCTCAAAGGTTTCCCCCGGATCGACATGGCCACCAAAAATTGACCAATAAGGGGCGTGTTTACCACAGCGTTTACCTAATAATACTTCACCTTTTTCATTGACGATGATCACTCCAACACCAACGACTACAGACATGAGAGACTCCAAAATAGCATACGGATAAAAAAATAGAGGCTTGCGATTTTAGTACATCAAATCGCAAGTAAAAAAGAAATAAGGTTATTGAGTTTGTTGTGATTTTAACCAAGCTATTTCTTCTGGCCAAATATCAGGATTAATTGTTTCTAAGATAAGTGGGATCCCATCAAAACGGGTATCTTGCATAATATAAGTAAAGGGTACTTTGCCAATATTGCCTTGCCCTAAACTATGATGGCGATCGACACGACTAGCCAATTCGCTTTTAGCATCATTTAAGTGCATGGCTTTTAAATATTGAAAGCCGACAATATTATCAAATTCAGCAAAGGTCTTTTCACAGTCTTCAACGGTACGTAGATCATAACCTGCAGCAAAAGTGTGACAAGTATCAATACAAACGCCCACTCGAGATTTATCTTCTACACCATCGATAATAGCGGCGAGATGTTCAAAACGATAGCCTAAGTTAGTGCCTTGTCCTGCGGTATTTTCAATCACTGCGGTCACATTTTGGGTTTTATCTAAGGTGATATTAATTGATTCAGCGATGCGTTGCAGACATTTATCAACATCGATTTTTTTTAAATGGCTACCTGGGTGAAAATTAAGTAATTCAATGCCTAATTGCTCACAGCGTTGCATCTCATCGAGAAAAGCGGCTCTTGATTTTTCAAGGGCTTCTTCTTCTGGATGCCCTAAATTAATCAGATAGCTGTCGTGTGGTAAAATTTGTGCTGGACCATAGCCATAGATTTCACAATTTTTTTTAAATTTATCAATCGATTCAGTTGATAACGGGGCTGCTTTCCATTGGCGCTGATTTTTAGTAAAAAGAGCAAATGCCGTTGCTTTGATCTCATGAGCTCGTAATACAGCCTGATCAACACCACCTGCAGCACTGACATGTGCGCCAACAAATTTCATCATAGTTCTCCTCTAATCTCATTTCACACTACGATAACAAATCGTGGGCTTATTGACATCTGAATATGAGGAAAATAAAAAGGCGCAACTTAAACTAGAATAAGTTGCGCAATACGGAGGTACATACTCAAGGATAGATTAAACAATCACATCAACACAGATTGGATAAAGATATTAATAGCAGCACCACCTAACGTTAGCCAGAAAAAGAGAAATAAAGCTAGCAGTAGTGGTTTTACACCCGCTTGACGTATCGCACTAATATGCGTTGTTAAACCTAGTGCTACCATCGCCATTGCCAATAAAATAGTATCAATAGTAACGATATAGCTCACAATAGCGGCAGGAATTAAATTAAATGAATTAAAACCAGCCATTAAGATAAAGAACACAGCAAACCAAGGAATAGTTATCGGACTTTTTTCTGTTGTCGCACCTACTGTTTTACGGCCCTTTTTACTAATATAAGTAGAAAGGATAATTAAGAAAGGTGCCAGCATCATCACGCGGATCATTTTACTAATTACGGCTGCATTTTCTGCATCTGGACTAATTGAATGACCCACCGCAACAACTTGAGCGACTTCATGTATGGTTGAACCAGCGAAGATACCAAAAGTTTCTTCACTAAAAGGTAACCAACCCGCAAAAGCGTTAAGATGGAAAAACCATGGGTAGAGGAAAATACCGATAGTTCCAAAAATTACGACAGTGGATACAGCCACCGCAACTTGGCTCGCCTGGGCTTTGACAACAGGCTCTGTTGCCATGACCGCAGCCGCACCACAAATACTACTACCAGCACCAATTAACATGACGGTTTGATCATCAAGACCAAAATATTTTTTCCCCACCCACATTGCAATGAGAAAAGTTGAGGTCAACATAATAGCGTCAATAATTAATCCTGTTGCGCCTACATCTGCAATTTGCTGAAAAGTGAGTCTAAATCCGTATAGGATGATCCCCGCGCGTAGTAAATAGTGTTTAGCAAACTTAACGCCTTCATCACTATAAGGTTTAGCGATGGGATAAACCGTATTACCCGCAATAATGCCAAATAAGATAGCCAGTGTAAGAGCACCTAACCCCATACTGGAAAACCATGGAATATCACCTACGTAAATAGCGAGGGCGGTTAATATACCTGTTAGCAGCAAGCCGGGGAGCCAGCGATAAACAGGAATAAAACATTTTTTAGCCAATGTGGTTGTTTGACTTTGCTCTGACATAGAAAAACCTTGCTTATGTAAATTTTGCATAAGCATATAACAGATACCATTATTTATTAAATTCATTATTTTTATAATAATAACCACTAAAACTAATATAGGTATATTTTCACAATTGTTCTTGGTATGTTATTGGTTTGTGGATAGTATGTTATTACTATGACAGCTAAAAGGTGGGATGGACATGCGTATTACATTGCGACAACTGGAAGTATTTACTGAAGTACTTAAAAGTGGTTCTACAACACAGGCTTCACAACAGTTGGCATTATCTCAATCCGCTGTGAGTGCTTCTTTAACTGATCTAGAAAATCAGTTAGGAGTACAACTTTTCGATAGAGTGGGGAAGCGCTTAGTGACTAATGAACACGGGCGATTATTATATCCAAGGGCACTCTCTTTACTTGAGCGTGCTACTGAAGTAGAGCAGTTATTTCAAGCCGGAAATGGTGCTTTACGTATTGCTGCAAGCACCACTATTGGTAATTATATTTTGCCACAAATGTTGGGTAATTTTCATCGTAACTACCCCGATATTCCACTTGAAATGAGTATTGGCAATACGGAAGAAGTCGTCAAATCAGTCAGTGAGTTCCGTGTTGATTTAGGCCTTATTGAAGGGGCTTGCCAAAGCTCTGAATTAATCAGCCAAAAATGGCTACTGGATGAAATGGTCATATTTTGTTCCCCTGAACATCCTTTAGCTAAGGCGAAAACAGTGACATTAGCCGATCTTCAATCCGCGCCGTGGATCCTACGTGAAAACGGTTCTGGGACGCGAGATGTACTCAATCATCTGCTGTTTGCTTCATTACCCGGATATCGAATCGAAATGGAATTAGGTAATTCAGAAGCGATAAAACATGCTGTAATGTATGAAATGGGGATTAGTTGTTTATCTCGCCGAGTGATCCAAGATCAAATAGAGAGTGGCTCTTTAAAAGAGATAAAGGTCGAAGGTCTAAAATTACAACGTACTTTATATTTGGTCTATCATCGCCAAAAACATGTCTCTGATGCCCTCAAAAAATTACTTTCATATTGTAATGCTGAACATTTAATCGACAACGCTTGATAAGTTACTAATAATTGAAGCCCGATTATGAAGGTATCTTATAATCCTAGATCCTTGCTATTCACCACAGCCAGATTTGTTACAATTGATGCTAGGAATATGAATATAACCGTGGAATGATAATGTCAGAACAACAAACAGATACCGCAAAATCGGGTGCGGTACGCACTTTGCGTCGAGAATTAAAGGCGCGACATTTAGCGATGATCGCTATTGGTGGTTCAATTGGTACAGGGCTTTTTGTCGCATCAGGTGCAACTGTTGCTCAAGCAGGGCCTGGGGGCGCATTACTCTCTTACGCATTAATAGGACTTATGGTCTATTTCCTTATGACCAGCCTTGGAGAGTTAGCGGCATTTATGCCTGTTTCCGGATCTTTTTCAACCTATGGCTCTAAATATGTTGATGAAGGATTTGGTTTCGCACTAGGCTGGAACTACTGGTACAACTGGGCTGTGACGATTGCAGTTGACTTAGTCGCCGCGCAGCTCGTGATGCTGTATTGGTTCCCTGATGTGGATGGTTGGATTTGGAGTGCGTTATTTTTAGCCGTTATTTTCTTGCTTAACTATATTTCTGTAAAGGGATTTGGTGAAGCTGAATATTGGTTTTCATTAATTAAAGTATCGACCGTGATTATTTTTATTGCGGTGGGTATTGCGATGATCACCGGTATTATGAAAGGCGCTGAAAATGCAGGTTGGCACAACTGGGAAATCGGCGATGCGCCTTTTGCTGGTGGTTTTGCCGCCATGATAGGGGTAGCGATGATTGTTGGGTTCTCTTTCCAAGGAACTGAACTTATCGGTATCGCAGCGGGGGAGTCGAAAGATCCTGCGAAAAATATTCCTAAAGCAGTACGTAAAGTTTTTTGGCGTATTTTACTGTTTTATATCCTAGCTATCTTAATTATCAGTTTAATCATTCCTTATACTGATCCTAACTTGCTACGTAATGATGTGGGTGACATCAGTGTGAGTCCATTTACACTGGTATTTAAAAATGCAGGGTTACTTTCAGCTGCCGCTATCATGAACGCAGTTATTTTAACGGCGGTGCTTTCGGCAGGGAACTCCGGTATGTATGCATCTACGCGTATGTTATTTACCTTAGCAAGAGAAGGTAAAGCGCCGAAATTTTTTGGTAAATTATCTAAAAACGGTGTTCCACGTAATGCACTTTATGCAACAACAGTGGTTGCGGGTTTATGCTTTTTAAGCTCAATGTATGGTAACCAAACGGTTTATTTATGGTTATTAAATACATCAGGTATGACAGGATTTATTGCTTGGTTAGGTATTGCAATCAGTCATTACCGTTTTCGTCGGGGTTATGTAGCACAAGGTCGTGATCTGAATGAATTGCCATATCGTTCGGGCTTCTTCCCTGTAGGACCTATTTTTGCCTTTATTCTCTGTTTAATTATTACATTAGGTCAAAACTATCAGGCATTTTTAGAAGATACTATTGACTGGTATGGTGTTGTGGCAACCTATATTGGGATCCCATTATTCCTGCTGATTTGGTTTACCTATAAAATAGTGAAGAAAACACGTTTTATTCGCTACAGTGAAATGCAGTTTCCTGAGCATATTGAAAACAAAAAATAGTTAGTTTTATCACTAAATAGAGAGCCGGCTAATTTGTGAACTTTATCACAATTTAGCCGGCTCTTTTTCTATTCTATGACTAATAATTACACAAATAAGAGAAAATTCTAATTTATATTCGCAATCGCATTGATAAGTATTCTTATTTGCTTTATTGTTAGCAAACAATTTATTGCATAATAATGTGACGACAGTGTTATTGGTTATAGAAAATAGATCTGATGTATGTAAAGCGTCATCATCCACTCTCTAGAGCGATTTTTAGCTCATCTAATAACGCATCGTTGTATAAGAAGTCATATATTGAATATTGCGTATTATATCAATTAAGCGAATTTTCTTCTTATTTGTCACATTATTCTCAATTAATCAATTTTAATGCAAAAAAGTGATGAATAAATTATCAGGTTAAACTTTGGCATATTTATCTGTTAATGAAACAGCTGGATAGAAAATCAATAGCAATATGCAAATAGATGTAGGTATATATTTGTTTGATTAATCTACAGGCAAGCCTGATAAATATATTGTCACTATTAATAGGATTTTATTAACACATTGTTTTAAAAGAAAATTTACAGATCAAATTATTTGAGTGATAAAAATCTTATAGAAGCATAAAACAATAACAGCAGAAGTATAGGAATTTAGTCAATAGGGATATAAAAATAATATCAAAATAACTAAGGGTAATTAAATTAATTACCTTCATTGTTGAGCAACTGTCGATCTGTCCATCTATATAAAACTTAAAGAATATATATTCTTGGAGAATCGGGAATGGTAGTGTTAAAGAAAAATAAAATTGCGCTTGGCGTTGTTGCTGCTCTTGCATCAAGTTTTGTGATGACAGCTTCCGCAGAAGATCCGGAAAGGTTACTGGTGACAACCGCTTCGGGGTTTAAACAGACTGTTGAAGATGCTCCAGCTTCTGTTTCAGTTGTAACTCGTGAACAATTAGAAACAAAATCATATCGTGATGTAACTGATGCGCTAAAAGATGTTCCGGGGGTGCTAGTGACAGGGGGCGGTAGTAGCTCTGATATTAGTATTCGTGGTATGGATCCTAAGTATACCATGATCTTAGTCGATGGTAAGCGTGTTGCATCTCGTGAAACGCGTCCTAATAGTGATAACTCAGGTATTGAACAAGGCTGGTTACCTCCTTTACCCGCGATTGAGCGTATTGAGGTAGTAAGAGGCCCAATGTCTTCTTTATATGGCTCTGATGCCATGGGAGGCGTTATCAATATTATTACGCGTAAAGCGCAAAAAGAATGGAACTTTAGTTTACGTGGTGACACAACGTTGACTGAGCGTAAAAATGAAGGAAATACAGGACAAGGTAGTTTCTATGCTGCAGGTCCATTGATTGATAATGTGTTAGGTCTAAAGCTGCAAGGGCAATATTCTCACCGTGGTGAAGATAGACGTGTTGATGGCTATAACCGTCAGATCACGGCAAGTGGTGGCGGTACATTAAGCTGGACACCAGATGAGAAAAATACCGTTGAATTTGAATTTAAAAAAGATAATCAACATCGTGATTCACGTGTTGGCTATTCAAAATCAGCTGAACTTGTTAAAGGAAAGGCACCACAAAGTAGCTTTACTGATTATGAGTTAACGCATTATGCCTTAACCCATGATGGTGTTTATGATTTTGGTACTATGAATACCTATGTTCAGCGCGATGAAAGCCGCAATCCATCACGTAAAATGGATTATGATGATACAACTGTTCGTAACCAAACCGTCTTTATGTTTGGTGATCATATGTTAAGTGTCGGCGGTCAATATCGCTATGAAGAGCTGAAAGATGAAGGCAATAAGCTTAAAGGTAATAATAAGCTAGATCGCTATAGTTGGGCGCTGTTTGCTGAAGATGAGTGGACATTGACAAACGACTTCGCTTTAACCGCCGGTTTACGGATGGATAAAGATGAAAACTTTGGTACTCACTGGACACCGCGAGTTTATGGTGTTTGGCATTTAGCTGATGAATGGACATTAAAAGGTGGGGTATCTACTGGATATCGTTCACCGGATTTACGTCAAGCGACAGCTACTTGGGGACAAGGGACTGGCGGTGGTCGTTATGATGCAGTTATTTACGGTAATCCTGACTTAAAACCAGAAAAATCGGTGACAGAGGAAATTGGTATTATTTGGGATAATCGTGATAACTTAACGGCAAGTTTAACGATTTATAATACTGATTTTAAAGATAAAATAACAGAAGTTCGTCGTTGCGATAGTCGTTCAGACAAAGCACCGGGTATGCGCGATTGTACATTAGCTGATGGTGTTGGTAATAGTGGCGACCCTTATGATTTTGTAAGTGATAGAACTAATGTTGATAAAGCCAATATGCGCGGTGTTGAAGTTACTGCTAACTGGATTATTTCCCCAGAATGGAATTTAGCAGCAAACTACACGTTCACAGATACGGAACAAAAGAGTGGCGATTTCAAAGGTAAGCCTCTGAATAAGCAACCGCGCCATATGGCAAACGCGACCTTAAATTGGGAAACCACACCTGAAATGGAAACTTGGGCACGCATTAATTTCCGTGGTAAGACATCAGACTATTTATCACGTACTTCAATGGCTAAGAGCACACCTTCATACGCCTTTGTTGATGTAGGTACTAGCTATAGTCTAACGAAGCAACTAAATCTGATCGGCGGCGTCTATAATGTTTTTGATCGTCGCATCGAAAGAGATAATTACGGTTCAACCTTAGAAGGCCGTCGTTATAACATCGGATTAAACTACAACTTCTAGTTTTATCCCTCAGTGTGTGTCAATCAAGCTCCACATTATGTGGAGCTTTTTTTGTTATTTAATTAAAGCCAATACTGGCAAAATGCATAATAGGCATTTATATTTAGTTTAATGAATCACCTAAAAATAAGGTTCATTTGTTTTAACCACTGACTATCTTTACTGAATACTTAATCTTTTTTTCTTATTACTGAAAATCATTTTTGATTACTCTATATGGCTTGTTGAAAAATAATGGTATTTCAGTTGGCTGTATCTTTTTTAGTCTTTATAGCGTGAAATAAGCAATTAATTTACATTAGATTTATTTATGCATTATTAATACTTTATTTTGGTTGGTATTGTTGTATATAACATGCAGAATTAATTAACTTTTTGATTGTTAATGTATTAATGATTTTTGTTGTTTAATACCAAACGACAATAGGCTATATCTCAAAGTTAGGCTTTGTGATAAAAACGCAAATATTGTCAATGAAATGTGACAGTAAAGGCTAACTTAGTTTGCTATTTAAAAAGATCGTAAAAAAAGGTGGTTTTTTGATGAAAATCTATTGCTATTTAAGTCTGAGACGTGCAAAATGCGCCCACTAAAAATATGACTGATGCGTTTTAACTGCATCGGTTTTTTTTTGCTTTTTACTTATTACTACACCAAGAGGTCAGACTTATTTTAGTCTGAATAGATAACATAATTTGATTAGCAGCCAGCCCCTTAGAGAAAGGGTTGTCGTGATAGAGGAATGCTAATATGGTACAATTATTCTCTTTCGCAGTCGGGCCTAACGGCACCTGCGGTAATGATGACTACGGAGCACGGCGTCTCCTAAACTCACTCCTGTCCTCAAAAACTTCTTTCTATTCTGTTTATAGACAGATGCGAAGTCTTCCCAGTAACTGTCGGTTGAGTTTATCAAGTACTCAGTTCGAAGTTATGGGAGGGTTCGCTCATGTCAGATAATGTCATCTCCTCTATCGGCACCAATCAAACTGGTGTTAATAACCGTGTTCAATTACGCAAAACATTGACGCTAATGCAAGTCGTCATGATGGGGTTGGCATTTTTACAACCTATGACGATTTTTGATACTTTCGGTATTGTATCAGGCATAACCAATGGTCATGTGGCAACATCATATGCTATTGCGTTAACCGCTATTTTATTTACCGCAGTGAGCTATGGGAAATTAGTCAAGCGTTTCCCTTCAGCAGGCTCTGCTTATACTTATGCACAAAAATCCATGAGTCCACATGTTGGTTTTATGGTTGGGTGGTCTTCATTATTAGACTACTTATTTATGCCAATGATAAATATCTTATTGGCTAAAATTTATTTACAAGCCATATTCCCAGGCGTTGATCCGTGGATCTTTGTTGTTGCGTTAGTCGCGTTAATGACATTTTTTAATCTACGCGGAATTAACGTTGTGGCTAACTTAAATACCGTTATTGTTGTTATTCAAGTAGCTGTAATGGTGGTATTTGTTGGTTTATTAATTCATGGCGTATATAACGGCGAAGGTACAGGGGAGTTATGGACTTTCCGCCCATTTGCGTCAGTAGATGCTGAATTAATCCCAATGATAACCGGCGCGACAATTTTGTGCTTCTCGTTCTTAGGGTTTGATGGCATTAGTACCTTATCTGAAGAAACACCCAATGCCGGTAATGTGATACCAAAAGCGATTTTCTTAACTGCGTTAATCGGTGGTTTAATTTTTATCGCTGTTTCTTATTTTTTACAATTATATTTCCCAGATATTTCACGTTTTAAAAATCCAGAAGAGTCACAACCTGAGATTATGCTGTATGTAGCAGGAGCCTTGTTCCAGTCTATTATCTTAGTGTTTTCTTGTGTGACGGTATTAGCATCGGGTATGGCGGCTCACGCAGGTGTTGCGCGTCTGCTGTATGTGATGGGACGTGATGGTGTATTCCCTGAAAAAGCGTTTGGTTATGTTCATCCCAAATGGCGTACACCGGCATTTAACGTACTGTTAGTTGGCTTTTTAGCGCTAGGGGCGATCTTTTTTGATTTAGTCACTGCTACAGCGTTAATTAACTTTGGTGCGTTAGTGGCATTTACCTTTGTCAATTTATCTGTTATTTCGCAGTTCTACATTCGTGAGCGTCGTAATAAAGGGTTAATGGATCATATTAACTATCTTATATTACCGATTATTGGTGCCGCGACAATGGGGGTACTGTGGGTAAACCTTGAACCAGGCTCTATGGAATTAGGACTGATTTGGGGGGCAATTGGTATACTTTATATGGTGTGGATCACTCGTCGATTCCGTCGACCTATGCCTCAAATGCCAGAGAAATAACATTGTATTTAGTGTGTTGATTGTTTAAAAATGGCCTCATCAGTGAGGCCATTTTTTGTTTATAGTTAGAACGCGATAGAGAGTTTCATATCAATACCATTATCGTGCTGATTTCTTGCCGTTAGTCCGCTGTATCCAATTGAGACTTTTGATGTCTCATTAATTTGGATAGTCGTTCCAGCTTTTACCACCAGTGCATCTCGAGCAGCATCAACACTATTTGCTATAAATGTAGGCTGGGTTTGTGTGAAGCGTAAATGGATCCCTCGTTCTACATCGTTATATTGGTGTCTCCAGCCTAGCTCACCATAGAGAGAAACCGTTGATTTACTGTTAAATTTCCATTGGTTATTTAAACGTAGCCCTGTAGTGGAGGTGGTTGACTCTAGAGTTTGCGAATGGGCTTGTAAGGCTGCTCGTCCACCTTGCTCGTTAATGGTAGCATTTTTCGTTTTGGCATATTCAAAATTAACAAAAGGCTCTAATTGTGTATCTGAGAGGGTGATGGGATAAGCTGCTTCAATAAAAATTTGGCTAGTGTTCCCATTGTAATTCGCCTTATTTTTATCTGACTGTACACCATAGTTGACCGATTTTGTTGTATGGATACGATGAAAGGTATTAGATGCACCAGCACGTAACGCGATTGTGTCAAAATCATAGCCACCATAGAGTGATAAGTGGTAATTTTCGCTATTTGCGTGACTGTTATCACCAGATAGTGAGGTTTTGGTGACCCCTGTTGCAATACCAAGCAGCATTTTATCGTGACTAACCCGCTGATCTGCACCTAATAGTACGCCATAGGTGGAAGCATCATAGCTATTTGCATTGCCATCATTGGAAGTCTTTTCCCAATGAGAGAGAATTTTAGCCCAAACATGACCTTTGTTATCTGCACTTTCTTTCTCTCTATTAATTATTTCTGCATTTTTAATCTGAGAGAGGAGTGTTTCTTTTATTTGCCGGCTATTGTTGAGTTGGTTAGATAAGATATCCGCATGAATTTGACCTGTTAATTGATTATAGGCAGCGCGGGCATCATTCCCTGTATCCATTCTTATAATGCTTTCATAAATAGGATGTCCCAAGGGTAATGCGTCTATCGCATTGGCGATTGATAGTTGGTTTTTTGTTTTAGCCACACTTGAAAAGGCGGTGTTATTTCTTCCGACATTTAGTATTACTGAATTTTTATCGTAGGACAGTGTGGTACCTAAAAAAAGATAGTTTGGATTTACATCAGTAAATTGACCATTAACACCGTGATCTGCCGTTAAAATGGTATATTTTGTGTTATATAAACTTTGAACATCATCTTTTGTTAGCAGATTTTGGCTATTTTCAAGCGATACATTAACCATTCCACCATTCAGTGTCGCGGTACCCAAACTGATTATTTTATCGCTATCACCTTGTGAATTTATTTCAACATGGTAGTTGCTACCAGAATTAAAAATAACAGTATCATCTATATTAATTGTACCTATTGAATGACCCGGTGATACGATGCCTCCTGAATAAACGGCCAGCTTATTAATTTTTCCTTTACCAGAAAGTATCCCTTTGTTATTGATATTGACTTGAGAATCAACGCTCCCACCATTTAATAGCAATGCTCCTTTGTTGACATCTAGTAAAGAGTTTAGTGTTCCTTCAAGAAGCAATGTACCACCATTAATGGAAGAATTTTTTGCATAGTGGTTTTCACCAGTGAGCAGTAAATGACCCTGATTAACTTCAACGCCAGCAAAATGGTTATTGCCTGATAAGATCAAGGTGCCATTACCTTGTTTGATTAATTTGCCAGGCCCACTAATATCATTTTTCCATTCATCAAGTTGACCAAATTCAGCAAAGTCAAATTCATTAGTTATTTGATTAACAATAAAATGATTGTAGAAATAGCTAGGGCCATTATAGGCTTTTGGGAGATTAATTAATCCCCAATTGGCGTTTGGATCATCTTTGTTTGCAGCCCAGCCAGCCAATGAATTACTCGGGTAGGCGGTACTCGCTAAGATAGATTGTCGTTGCTCTTTGGTTAAATAGGCAAAGCGTAAACGCAGTAAAGCGTTGGCAGATGTTGGTATTTCATTAGGGGTAATGCGTGGTGCAGGCTCTGGATCTTTGGTTGCGTAATAACCTGTTTCATCGTTAGTGATTGTTGTCGAGGTCGTTAAGCAATGTGGATTTTTGCATTGGCTAGCAACATTTTGGCGGACTTCTTTGGTAAGCTCTACAAAAGTGCGGGTGGTGTCATCATCTGCAAGCATTTGTGACAGCAGGTAATAATTGCCTATTCTGGATGCAATGGTATCTGTTGCGAAGTGTGCCCCGACAATAACTCGACTTTCACCATATTCTATTGCTCTGGCAAACATTTCACTGCCCTTTTCAGGGAATAAGATGGATAACACTGCAGCTTGTTTGTATCCGTTCCACGTATGACCACTGGGATAAGATGAGCCTGTTATAGTGGTGTAGTTATCAAGATAATGACCTTCTTTATCAAGTACTTGATAAGGTCGGCCACGTAAAAAAAGTTCTTTTAAGATAAAATCTATCGAGCGTACTCTTTTTTTGTTTGTATCATAAGCATAGGTGCCTGTGCTATGTAATTTATTGAGATCTTGATAAGCTTGAATATCGCTAAAGTTGATCGATTTAGCCTTATCACCAAATAAAATATTAGCATAGGTATTAAACACATAAGTATGAGACTGTGACTTATCCGCTTCGGCAAGTTCTCTACGTTCGCCGGTAATGGCTTGATAATTATTGCTGATTATTCTATCTAATTCAGCGGTTCTCGATCCTTTTTGAGGGCTAGTTGTGATAACACCATTTTTGATTTCATCTAACCAATAATTACGTTGGTCGATAATACGTTGCTTGGTTTGTGAAATATTGGTTTCAGACCATGTTGAATGGGAAAAAAGTAAAAAAAAGCAGCTTAACGAGGTAGGTATTACGATATTTTTCATAAAATAAGCCATAGTCTCTAAAAAATTGAGAGCTAATTTATATTAGCTATGTTTAGTTTTTATGACAGGCATTATTATATTAGAGATATTTTCTAAATTGTTTGGTAGTAATTTATTCAGAGTTTTTTTATTATTTTTACTAACATTATATGAAAGTTTGAATATAGTGTGATCAATGTAGTAAAAAATATCGGCATATTCTCTATATTAAAAATAAAAATTAGAGTATGCCGATGATTTAAATTATACCTTATTTATTAAGCAAATTAGCTAAGCTTTATCTATTTTGTACTGTTACATGCTTAATTAGTTATTCTACTTATTCATTTTAGAATGAATATAATGAACTTTTTGATTCTTTTAATTTTTGCGCTAATTCAGAGGCCTCATATCGCTCTGTGACTATCTCAATATAAGATGCGCTATCTGTTAATGCGGCTTTATTTAACGCATTATCGAGTTCACTTGCTGTCGTCACTTTTTCACTATACCAATCTGTTGCACCAAAGGCTTGAGGTAACTGATGATAGTTCCACTGAGCTAAATCATTATAATAAGCTTCGGGGTAATCACATAATAATCTCTCTATTAAATAACCATCGTTATTTAATACTAGAATAATAGGTTTTAAACCGAAACGAACAAATTGGCTAATTTCTTGTACTGTTAACTGATGAGAGCCTTCGCCGGTAATTAAAATAATACGTTTTTCTGGTGCCGCTAACGCAGCGCCTAATGCAGCCGGTGTTGCCCAACCAATAGAGCCCCATAGTGTTTGGTTATGAAATTGTGCACCTTCAGGTAATAAAGCGAAGCCTAATCCCATGGATGAGGTTCCTGTTTCTGCAATAATAATATCATTAGGCTTAAAGAATTGTTCTAAACGAGGATAGAGATATTGTGCTGTAATTTTATCATTATCAGATGTAACCGCTTCACCTAATCCTTTCGCTTTTATTTTATGATAAGTTTTATTCGGCAGTCGTTGGGTTAATTCAGAAAGAATATCTGTCATATAAACGCAGGAGTAGATCACAGAATCAATTTCAACATAGTCTGGCATGATACTGATAAATTGTTCTGATTTCATATTAGCAGTGAAGCTGCCTGTATTAAAGTCAGTCATTAATGTACCGATCCCTAATATATATTCACTACTTTCGACAAATTCTCTGACCTCTGGTGTCATTAATTGTCCGTCATACATACCAACATATTGCGCGTTAGATTCACTTAATATGCTTTTATCCATAAACATAGTGGCATAAGGTAAACCTGTTTTATCAATAAAATGCTGGATTTTATCTGTTAACCCTAAACGTGCAGATAAAAAGCCTGGTAATACACAGACATTATTGCTGTGGGTGAGTTTCTCAATGATTGCTGATACTGCTTTTTCTAATGTTGCTTTATCACTTGTTGGCTTTTGTGGTGCGGTAACAGATAACGGCGCTACTACTTGGCTATTAGCATAATCTGAAGGTATACCAATATAAACAGGACGACGCTCTTTTAATGCTGCTTCTATTACGCGCTCCATTTCTTCCACACAATTTTCGGGTGTTAAAATAGTATGAGCGCAAGCAAGGCGCTGAGCAATCTGATAAAAAACATCAAAATCACCATTACCTAAAGTATGATGCACAAGGCGTTTACTTTTTTGTACGCCACTTGCTGGCATGCCAACTAAATGGAAAATCGGTAAATTTTCAGCATAGGCACCAGCAATAGCGTTAATCGCACTTAATTCACCTACGCCAAAGGTAGTGGATAATGCTGCCATACCTTTAATTCGGGCATAGCCATCTGCAGCATATGCCGCATTTAATTCATTACAGTTACCAATCCAACGTTGTTGTTGGTTGTTGCAAACAGTGTCTTCAATAGGGAAGGCATAATCACCAGCAACACCAAAAATATCTTTGATACCTAAATCATATAATCGGTCTAAAACGTACTTAATAACTGTGTTTGTCATATAATCTCCAGAAAATCTGAAATAATAATCTACTAAATGATAGTAAAGTTCTTACATTATGCTTAATGTTCTATCGCTAATTTTGTTTTTAAGGAAATGGTTTATTATTATTGGGGGTATAACCAAAAGTAATAAGGTAAAAATTATTTATGGATATTCGTGTTTTACGCTATTTTATTGAAGTTGTTCAATTAAATGGATTTAGCCGAGCCGCTGATGCTTTATTTATTACACAACCAGCCATTAGTCGCAGCATTAAAAAATTAGAGGATGAATTAGGCACTGTTTTATTAATAAGAGAAGTGGATGGGGTAAAATTAACTGATGACGGTGCTATTTTATATGAGCATGCAAAGCAGATCCTCGCTCAATTTAATAGTATGAATAAAGCATTAAATGATAAAGATGAACCTTTAACAGGCGCCTTAAATGTCGGATTACCTCCTGTTATAGCCTCAACCTATTTTGCTGATATTATCATGGCGTTTAGCTCTCGCCATCCCAATGTTGAACTTAAAATTTTTGAGCTGGGCACCAAACAGATGGAAGATGCGATGTTAGAAGGCACGGTAGAAACTGCGGCAGTGATGTTACCTTTTAATGATAAAGATTTTGAATTAACCATTTTTTCAGAAGATCACTTGATGTTATTAGTAGCACAATCCCATCCTTTGGCTAAAGATAAGAAGGTTAATTTTAAACAGCTTATTACAGAGCGGTTTATCTTTTTTTCAGAAGATTTTCGTATTAATGATTTGGTACGTAGTGCTTGTGGGATTTATAACACTGAACCACAAATTGTGGGGAGAAGTAATCATTTAGATTTAATTATTGCAATGGTTAAAGCCGGTGTCGGGATCACACTGTTGCCTAATAGCATGTGTAATAAATATCCTATCGATGATTTAGTGGTTATTCCCATTACTTCCCCTACGTTATCTTATCAATTAGCTTTAGCCACCAATCAAAATAGTTATCAAAGCCGTAGTTGCCAAGCATGGAATAAATTAGCAATAGAGAAATTAATGAAAGAGAATATTTAATCATGGAATGATAAATACGCTTTGTAAAAAGTGTTTTATTAATGGTAGCTATAATTATTTTATCAAACTAGCGGCTAATTTATTGTGATTAACTTGCCCACAATGGTATAAAAGTGGTTATATTGATAATACATTTCTTTTTATCTCATTATTTTTAAATAAAAATTAAATTGTGATAAAGAGAAAAATCAGACAAGACAGGAATAGGATAGGGACAATGAATGAGAGTAGCAGCTCCACAAACCAGCATTTTATTCGTAAGTTAGAAGGTATTGTCGGTAAAAAACATGTATTAACCCAAGAGCATAAAACAGAGCGATATCGTAAAGGGTTTCGTTCCGGACAGGGAAAAGCGCTGGCAGTGGTATTCCCCGGCTCTTTATTAGAACAGTGGCGTATTTTTAAAACCTGTGTTGAAGCCGATAAAATTATTATTATGCAAGCGGCAAATACTGGGTTAACAGAAGGTTCAACCCCCAGTGGTGATGACTATGATCGTGATATTGTTATCATCAGTACCTTGCGCCAAGATAAAATACAAGTTCTTTCTGAATATAACCAAGTTATTGCCTTTCCTGGCAGTACATTATGGCACTTAGAAAAAGTATTAAAGCCATTAGGAAGAGAGCCACATTCAGTGATAGGTTCTTCTTGTATTGGTGCTTCGGTGATTGGAGGCATTTGTAATAACTCAGGGGGGGCATTAGTGCGCCGCGGTCCTGCTTATACTGAGTTATCACTTTACGCCCGTGTTAATGAACAGGGTGAAGCAGAGCTTATCAACCATTTGGGAATTGATTTAGGTGACACTCCGGAAGAGATATTAACCAATCTGGATAATCGACATTATCATGCGAAACAAATTCATGCGACGGATAAACTGGCATCTGATCATGAATATAGTGAGCGAGTACGTGATATTGATGCTGATACACCATCTCGATTTAATAATGACGAAAGACGTCTCTTTGAAGCGGCGGGAAGCGCCGGTAAGCTCTCTGTTTTTGCCGTGAGATTAGATACTTTTCCTGCTGATCATCGCACTCAAGTTTTCTATATTGGGACCAATGATCCTGATGAGTTAGAAGATATCCGTCGCCATATTCTCAGTCAATTTAAGGTATTACCC
The DNA here is from genome assembly GCF_963885725.1 of Proteus sp. G4380. Taxonomy (NCBI): domain Bacteria; kingdom Pseudomonadati; phylum Pseudomonadota; class Gammaproteobacteria; order Enterobacterales; family Morganellaceae; genus Proteus; species Proteus sp. G4380. The sequence goes on along the minus strand of NZ_CAWPAV010000170.1, from coordinate 27,606 downwards.
GTTGCGGGTGAGTATATGCATCGAAGTTACTACAAGATGGCAGAAGTTTATGGCAAAGATACCTTTTTAATTATTGATAAGTTAGGTACAGATAAGATGCCAGCCTTATTTGCTATTAAAGGGCGTGTTGATGCTGTTCTTAATAAAGTGCCATTTTTACCTAAGAATCTAACTGATAGAACAATGCAATTGATGAGTAAGTTATGGCCTGCTCATTTACCTGCTCGTATGACAGAATATCGCGATAAATATGAGCATCATTTAATGCTAAGAATGGCGGATAGTGGTATAGAAGAAGCCTCAACTTATTTAAAAGAATATTTTAAACATGCCACGGGGGATTATTTCGAATGTACAGAAGAAGAAGGTAATAAAGCCTTTTTACATCGTTTTGCCGCCGCGGGTGCTGCGGTGCGTTATCATGCCGTTCATATTAACGATGTGGAAGATGTGCTACCTTTGGATATTGCATTGCGTCGTAATGATCGAGATTGGTTTGAAAAACTGCCTCCTGAAATAGAAAACCAATTGCTCTATAAATTATACTGTGGTCATTTTATGTGTCACGTTATGCATCAAGATTATATTATTAAAAAAGGTGTTGACGCTAAGGCGCTTAAAGCACAGATGTTAGCCTTACTAGACAAACGTGGTGCGGAATATCCAGCAGAGCATAATGTAGGACATCTCTATTATGCAAAACCGCAATTAAAAGCGTTTTATAAACATAACGATCCGACAAATAGCATGAACCCAGGCATTGGTAAAACCTCAAAATTAAAATATTGGGGAGAAGAGTGTGATTGCGGGCATAATCATCATCAAGCTGAAGTTAATCATATAGAAAACAAAGAATAAGTTTTTTATTCTATGACAGCTAAACATAATAAAGGCAGGGAAACCTGCCTTTTGCGTAATTTAATTGCTTATCTGATGTTATTAACTCGCAATTTCTTGAGCATATAAATATAGCTCTTGTAGTTGTTTTAGCTTTTCTTCGTTATCGCTATGTTCTTCTGCTAACAGCTGAATGGTATTGATATATTCAGTCAGCTTTTCTGGCGTTAATTGCTCTTTTCTATGCGCTAACCAACGTTGTTGTTCATCATAAGTTAATGTGGCTGGGAAGTTTCTCGCACGGTAACGGAAAAACAGCGGCTCCATACGTGGATCTTCAAAAGTTAAATTAAGTGCTGGTAAGTTTTGTGGCTGTGTTGAGCGAATAATTTCCATCGCGCTACGATCATTATCGCTAAAAAAGCCATTGTATAATTGAGCATCAACATCATCTGCAGGGGTAAATGGTGTTTGTTGAGCAAAAATCTCGACAACTTTATTGCGGATCTCAGGATTAGACAGCAATATTGCTTGGTTATTTAAACAATTATCAATATCTAACCCAATTCTATCGGCATCTTGAGATCTGAGGGTATTTTTAGGTGCAACGATAGGGCATTTATTAATATGCAGTAATTTTATCGGAACTGGTGGCTCATCGGCAGATAACTCACTGCGAGGAGTATATAAGCGCTCACGCAATTGCTCTGAAGTGAGGGTTAATAAAGGGGAAATATCCGCAGCTAAATCACAAACAATCACCGCATTACGATTATCTGGATGCCAAGCTAAAGGAGCTACAAGGCTTAAATTAGAACGCGCTGCACCAAACATACCAGAGACATGCACAAGCGGCGTCATGGTTGGGATATCAATCAGTGCTTGTACTTTACGTTTATCACGTAAATTAAAGAAATAATCAAACATACGAGGTTGCGCTTGTTTGAGTTTTTTTGCCATCGCAATAGTTGCATAAACGTCTGACATGGCATCATGCGCATTTTCGTGGGAGATCCCATTTGCTTTAGTTAATAGCTCAAGGCGAAAACTCGGAAAACCATCATCATTCTCAGGCCAATTAATTCCCTCAGGACGCAATGCATAACATGCACGTAAAACATCAAGTAAATCCCAACGTGAATTTCCTTTTTGCCAACTATAAGCATAGGGATCATAAAAATTACGATATAAGATATTTCTGGTGACTTCATCATCAAAGCGTAAATTGTTATAACCCATAATACAACTGTTAGGCTGGCTAAAGGCTTGATGAATTTGGCGAGTAAATTCAGCTTCTGATACACCATTCTTTAGTGCTATTTGTGGTGTGATCCCCGTTATCATGACGGCTTCTGGCTGAGGTAAGTAATCATCATTCGGTTTGCAATAAATGACCAGAGGATCTTCAATGATATTAAAATCCATATCTGTTCTGACACCGGCAAATTGCGCAGGGCGATCCATCGCAGGATGCGTACCAAAGGTCTCGTAGTCATGGATATAGAAAGTGGGGGTATTAGCTGAATTTGACAAGGTTTCCTACCGTAATTTATCTGCTTAATTAATTGATTTTTAAATGAGTTTTAAAGCATTAAACCTTGCACTATTGAGTTGCATCGGGTTTAAACAATGGATATAACGACAAAGTTTGATTGATGATAGTGTCACAAATATCAAATTGTTAACAATGCTTAACTGCGATAAAAGGTATGGTAAACCATATTGACTAAAACGTGAAATATCTAATGAATAAGAAATAAAAGGAGCATAGCGTTGAGTATAGGGAGAACCTCGTTTAATGGGGATATATAAATAGCGATCTATCGCACATAACTTATATGTTAACGTTAACTTTAGTGCGTTAAATCACATAATGGTAAATATTTTCTACGTTATAAATAGAGTTAACGTTAACATTCTGGTCGCAAAATGACTTTATAAGGCGCTTAACAATGAATAAAGATGCTAAAAAATACTATGTGATCTTAAGTGCGTTGCTATTTTTCTTCTTTTTTACATGGTCTTCATCGTTTTCATTAATCTCTATTTGGTTACATCAATATGTTGGACTTAAAGCAACAGATACTGGTTTGATATTCTCGGCTATATCATTGATTGCTTTATGTGCCCAGCCACTCTATGGCTTTATTCAAGATAAACTGGGTTTACGCAAAAATTTACTGCTGGTTATCGCGGTATTGCTTATTTTATCGGGGCCTTTTTTTCTTAGCTTTGCGGCAATATTACGCTGGAATATTTTTATTGGCTCTATTCTCGGAGGGCTCTATGTAGGAATGACTTTTAATGCCGGGATCGGCGTTTTAGAATCTTATACTGAGCGTGTTAGCCGTATTCGTGGTTTTGAGTATGGCAGGGCGAGGATGTGGGGCTCTTTGGGATGGGCATCGGCAACTTTTATTGCTGGGCATAATATCAATATCGATCCTAACTATAACTTTTTTATGGCATCGATAGCGGGGGTGATCTTCTTAATTCTGTTGGCGTTACTAAAAACAGATAAACCAGATGCTTTTAATCAATTAGAGCATGGTAAACCTTCTGCACTCACCATCAATGATGCATTAAACTTACTGTCATTACCGCGCTTTTGGGCATTAATATTATTTGTGGTCGGAACCTGTATTTATAGCGTCTACGATCAACAGTTCCCGGTTTTCTTCTCTTCACAATTTGCATCATTACAGCAAGGTAATGAGATGTACGGGTATCTTAATTCCTTACAGGTTTTCTTAGAAGCGGGAGGAATGTTTGTTGCGCCTTTCTTAGTGAACAAAATAGGGGCGAAAAACGGTTTATTATTGGCGAGTAGTGTGATGGCTGCGCGTATTATTGGTTCTGGATTAGTTGAAGGGCCGATAATGATCTCTTGTATGAAGTTATTACATGCCGTTGAGCTTCCTATCCTGTTAATTTCTATTTTTAAATATAACAGCCAACATTTTGATAAGCGTTTATCTTCTACATTGTATTTAGTCGGTTTCCAATGTGTCAGTTCCATTGTGGCAACATTGTTATCCCCATTAGCGGGTTATGGCTATGATCATTACGGTTTTGCCCCTACGTATATGGTGATGGGATGTATGGTAGTCGGTACTACGTTACTTTCTGCTGTGTTGTTACGTGCTGACTCGAAAGCATTACCACAACATGATATGACTGATCTCGATAGTAACAATAAAGCTCAACCGATTTAAGCGGGTAGGCATTAGCTATTACAGCGCTGCTAGATAATTTTTATGGCTACCATTCGTGAGTGGTAGCTTTTTTTATCGATTTTATTTAGGTTTACGAATATCGGCTGATTGACTATATTGAATAGAGCGTATCATTCTAATCTACTGTTTATTAAGCCAAATCAATTAAATTTATAAACTTTACTTGTTTATTGACACGATTAAGCGATAATCTTAAACAGTACTATTTTTCTTAAATATCAATTGTAAAGGTGTAGGAAATGGATAACGCAAGCAAGCCGTCTTTCCAAAACGTACTGGAGTTTGTGCGTATGTATCGTCGTAAAAACAAAATCCGTCGTGAGATCACTGACAATGAGAAAAAGATCCGTGATAACCAAAAACGTGTTCTTTTATTAGACAACTTAAGTGAATACATTAAGCCTGGTATGTCAATTGAAGATGTACTCGGTATTATCGCTAATATGCGTAGTGACTATGAAGATCGTGTAGATGATTACATCATAAAAAATGCAGATCTCTCTAAAGAGCGTCGTGAATTGTCAAAACAATTAAAAGCGATGGGTGAAATTAAAAATATTCCTAATATTAAAAATTAATTATATTAGCTGGCAAATTCAAAGGCCTCTGAATGGTTGTTCAGAGGCCTTTTTTTTCGTTTTTTCATCATAGTTATGGTCACACAAGCCATAAAACAAAAGAGCCTGCTAATTAACAGGCTCTTGGATTAACAACGGATATTTTTATCGCGTTATATTATTGCTTCTTTTCTCTTATGACTCACTATGCGTTGACGCTTTAGTCATTTCAGATGAAGCATGATTAGTTGAACAATGACCGCCCGCACCGCTACGGCCTTGCTTATCAAAGGCTGGACGTGCATCCCATGCTTTGATTTCAATTGCTACAGGCGCATCTGTAGATGCCGGAGCTTTCGTCATTGGCGAGCTGGCATGTAACTGGCGTACTGTTGGCTCTTGACGAATAACGGTCACTTTAGCTGGCTGCTTAACTTCAACCGATACGACTTCGGTTTCCGTTTTAGTTTCAGCAACAGGCTCGGTCACTTCAGGCTGTGTTTCTACAGGTGTAGATTGAGAAGCAGTTTGCTCTACATGCTGCTCAGCCGCGCATTCAGTTGATGCTTGGGTTGTTGCTGGCATCTCAGGTACAGGCGCTTGCGTTGTCATGTCACTATGGGTGTCTTCACTAGCGGTTTCATGATCAGCATTAGCTATGACTTTATTATGAGCGGTTTCTGTTTTCTCTTCGGCAACATCTGCTTGCTCAGTCACTTCATGTAGATAAGCTTCCGTTGTATTTAATACCGCAGAGATATTCTCTTTACGAGTAACATGCTCTTGGGTATTAACGTCAGCAATAACGTTGTTAACAGCGTTTTCTTCTACATGATCGGCAGTTGACTCATTAACATCAGCAGTCGTTTCTTGCGGTGCAATCGCGACAATTTCAGCTACAGCTTCAGTGGTTGATTCAGTACTAACTGTGACCGAATAAGTCGCTTCAGTTGCTTCAGTATTTGCTGTTTGAGCCTGAGCAACATCTGCAGCAATGGTTTCTGATACTTCTGGTGCAATAGCAACCATTTGTGGATCTTTATGAGTAATGAAGTTTTTAGCCACTGTATTGTCAGTGCTATTTTCAACATTATTGTCAACAAATGGTGCATCACTAATTGGTGTGACAGGGTAATGAATACATACTTTACCTGACGCAAGCTCTGGAGAAGCTACGGCCATCGTTAGCGGCATAGGGGAGACTAATGTACGTTCATCACGATAACGGCGACGACGTTGCCCACTAACACGTAAATGACGAGGTGAACGGCGAGAGCGACGTGGCATCACATTTTCTTGTTGGCCCGCATTCTCTTCTTTTTTCACTTCTTCTTGTGCTTTTACAGTATCAGTTAACGCATTAGCAGAAACTTGTTCTTGCTCATCTTTAACCGTCGCTACTGGTTTCGCAACTTGCTGTTTTTCTGATGATGGTAATTGACTAACCACTGTCGCTGGTGGCTCAGAAACCGGTGAGTCGCTCACAGCAACATCAATAGCAGGTGTTGCGACAGCATCAGTAACACGAACAGATTGCGTTAATTGACGGCGAGCACGACGAGGCATAACAGGGCGACGAGGTTCTTCTTTCTTCTCAGCCTGTTTTGCTGCATTGTCATTTTCCGCTGTATTTTGTGCGGCTTTCGCAGCTTCTTGTTGTTGCTGACGTTTTTCTTCCTGACGACGACGTTGTTCTGCACGTTGTTCACGGCGTTGTTGACGACGGGCTTCACGTTCAGCGATTTCTTGCTCATTACTGACTTCAGTATTGGCATTTTGCGCTTTCTGATTACGGTTCTTACGATTTTCTTCGCTCGTTACGTTATCGCGATTGCGCTCGTGGTCACGATTGCGATCATTATCGCGTTCACGGCGGTTATTATTGCGACGATTGTTATTATTTCGGCGCTCACGACGGTTTTCATTATTCTCTTTTTTGCTTTCTTGCGGTTTTTCTTCAACGACAGGCTCTGGCTGACTCGCAAATAAGTTAGAGAAGAATTTTGCAATAGCACTAAAGAATCCACCACTCTCTGTTGTTTCGCTTTTCTTCACCTGTTTAGCTGGAGTTGGTGCAGATTTTTTCTTATTGGTGGTGTCAGCGCTATTATCTTGTAATGCAAAAGCGGATATCGCCGGTTGCTCTGGCGCTTTACGCTCAGGTACGGCTTCATCTTCTGCTTCATTTAACTGAGTTTCGTGATATTGCGCTAAATTGTAGCTTAATGAAGAGATCTCTTCGCCCTTGCGCACACGAATAACTGAGAAATGCGGTGTTTGCATTTGATCATTAGGAACAATCACTACTTTGACATTGGCTTGGCGCAACTCAATATCGGTGACGGCCTTACGTTTTTCATTGAGCAAGTAAGAGGCAATTTGTACGGGCACAATAGCGTGTACTTCATGAGTATTTTCTTTTAATGCTTCTTCTTCGATAAGACGCAATACAGAAAGAGAAAGTGACTCATTATCACGGATAGTCCCTGTGCCTAAACAACGCGGACAAACATGATGGCTTGATTCACCTAATGAAGGACTTAAACGCTGACGTGACATCTCTAATAAGCCGAAACGCGAAATGCGACCTATTTGAATACGTGCGCGATCTTGGCGCACAGCCTCACGCATTCTATTTTCTACTTCACGCTGATGACGAACAGGGGTCATATCGATAAAGTCGATAACAATCAAACCACCAAGGTCACGTAGACGGAGTTGGCGCGCAATTTCATCAGCAGCTTCTAAGTTAGTGTTAAAGGCTGTCTCTTCAATATCGCCACCTCGTGTTGAACGAGATGAGTTAATATCGATAGCGGTTAATGCTTCTGTTGTATCAATAACCAGAGCGCCACCCGAAGGTAAACGGACTTCACGTTGGAAGGCTGATTCAATTTGAGATTCAATTTGGTAGTGACTAAATAGTGGTACAGCCCCTGTGTAGTGGCGAATTTTGCTAGCAAAGTCACCACGACCAATGGCTTCAATATGGCTACGAGCCATTTCAACTACTTTAGCGTTATCAATTAAGATCTCACCAATATCTGGTCGTAAATAATCACGGAAAGCACGTACAATCACGTTACTTTCTTGGTGGATCAGAAAAGGCGCTGGGCGGCTTTCCGCTGCTTTTTTGATAGCATCCCAATGTCTTAAACGGTAGCTTAAATCTTGTTGTAATGCTTCTGCGGATTTACCCACACCTGCAGTACGAACAATTAACCCCATTCCATCAGGAATATCAAGGCTAGATAACGCTTCCTTTAATTCAGTGCGATCTTCCCCTTCAATACGACGAGAAATACCGCCAGCACGAGGATTATTTGGCATTAATACCAAATAGCTACCTGCAAGGCTAATAAAGGTGGTTAAAGCAGCACCTTTATTTCCGCGCTCTTCTTTATCTACCTGTACGATTACCTCTTGACCTTCTTTTAAAACATCTTTGATGTTAGGACGACCATGTGAGTGATAATTACTAGGAAAATATTCGCGGGCAATTTCTTTGATAGGAAGGAAACCGTGGCGTTCCGCACCATAATCAACAAAAGCGGCTTCTAGACTGGGTTCAATTCGGGTGATTTTACCTTTATAGATATTGGCTTTTTTTTGCTCATGTCCGGGGCTTTCGATATCCAGATCATACAAACGTTGCCCATCAACAAGGGCAACACGCAACTCTTCCTGTTGAGTCGCGTTAATTAACATTCTTTTCATATTGTGACTTACTCGTTATTTTCACGTTTTATAATGTGCCACTGACATACGTAATTACACTATTGATAACCGATGACCTCGTGTCTTTTACAAAGGCGTCAACCTCACGGTTGTCGATTGTATAGAGGTGCAATTTGTCGGTGAGTCTGATTTTCAGTTCTAAAATTCAGCACTCTTTAATTGAGACGTAATGTGCCAACTCAATAAGTGATGTATTTATGGCATACTAAATTGTTTGATATTCGACTATGTCTTACGCCATTGCTGCATTTGAATATCAAACAAACAAAATTTCATAAATATACCTGATAAACTTAATCAGGAGAGTCTGCATTATTCCATTGGTGTTGGGGTTATAGCAAGATGACTTTTCCGCTTTGGTGACTTTTTCTGTATAAATATGAGAGATTAGTTAATGTTTCGTCTTTTTCCCATTAATCAGGTTAAAATAGGCGCCCAATTTGATGTTATTTTGTGCACCAATAATTTGTTTGTCATTTTTTATTTTAAGAGAGCTAAAAAATCGCCACTATGAAATCATTTAATCAAGTTCAGTTCGTCACCATTGATGGCGATGAGGCAGGCCAGCGTATTGATAATTTTTTACTGGCACGCTTAAAAGGTGTACCGAAAAGTATGATTTACCGAATTATCCGCAAAGGTGAAGTTCGGGTTAATAAAGGGCGCATTAAGCCTGAATATAAATTAGCTGCAGGGGATAGCATTCGTATTCCTCCTGTCCGGGTAGCAGAAAAAGAAGAACATGCGGTATCGCCTAAGTTAGAAAAAGTATCAGCACTTGCTGAGTGTATTTTATATGAAGATGAACATGTGATGCTGATTAATAAGCCATCAGGGACGGCAGTACATGGTGGTAGCGGACTCAGTTTTGGTGTGATTGAAGGTTTAAGGGCATTGCGCCCAGAAGCGAGATTTCTAGAATTAGTGCATCGCCTTGATAGAGATACCTCAGGGGTATTGTTGATTGCTAAAAAGCGCTCAGCCCTGCGTTCACTACACGAACAGCTAAGATTAAAACAGATGCAAAAAGATTATTTAGCCTTAGTACGTGGTCAATGGCAATCTCATACAAAAGTAGTACAAGCCCCTTTATTGAAAAATATCCTACAAAGTGGTGAGCGGGTGGTTAAAGTAAGTAGTGAAGGTAAACCATCAGAAACACGCTTTAAGGTAGAAGAGCGCTTTGAATTTGCGACCTTAGTTAAAGCAAGTCCTGTCACGGGACGAACTCATCAAATTCGTGTCCATACATTACATGCCGGCCATCCTATTGCTTTTGATGATCGCTATGGTGATCGTGATTTTGATACACAATTAGCTTCAACCAAGCTTAATCGTCTCTTTTTACATGCGAGTTCATTAACCTTTATTCATCCCTCAACAGGGGAAAAAATGCGTATTGAAGCGCCGATGGATAAAACGTTACGTTACTGTTTACAAGTATTACGCAATCAAAAATCTTAATATTGCTGTTTTCAAGCTAGCAAAGTGGGAGAAAAATTTTTCCCACTTTGTTTGCAAATGATTTACCGTTGTCGTCCTAGAAAATAGGATCAGTATCCAGCCAGGGTTATTTGGTGATGGTTGATATACATTGCTCAACAATTTTATCGATATTCCACTCTTTCGGAAGCGATTTGGAGCCATCTTTTCTCATTTCCATATCAACGCGAATAAATTCGGTCATACCATAATCTTTGATGATGTTATCGTAAGTACAGCTACAAACTTCGGTAATTTGTGGTATTAGTGCATCATCAGTCACACCAGAACCGAGTATGCAACTACTAATAAAGTTCTTTTTAAATGAAGATGCACTTTCATCTTCTTTTTTGGGATCAGTATTTTGGGCAACATTACTACTGTTGTCTGCTTTTACGGCTGAATTGTCAGGTGCTTTCTCATCAGAGCAACCTACTACCGATGCCGTAAGGATTAAAGCTGCCAAAATTGATGCTAATTTATTCATAATACGCTTTATCGCTAAATAAGATTAAAATAAGACAATCACGACTATTCCTGATTATCTGTGGAAAGTAATGGGTTAATTCTTTGTGAGAGTAACATTTTATTCAATCGGATAAGTGGTAATCCGATTAAAGAATTTGGGTCATCACCGCTTAATTTATCGAACAGAGTAATTCCTAACCCCTCAGACTTGAAACTTCCTGCGCAATAAAACGGTGTTTCTTTATTTAAATAGCCGATAATTTCATCATCGGTTAAATGCCGAAAGTGAACTTGAAATAATTCACAATGACTTTCATAGGCTAATGTTGAGCTATTATATAAAGTTAATCCAGTATAAAATGATACACATTGACCGGATGCTTGTTTTAATTGTGCAAAAGCGTTTTCAAAATTAAGAGGCTTACCCGTAATTTTTTTATTGAGTACACAAACCTGATCTGAACCAATAATTAAGTGATTTGGGTATTGTACCTCTAAAGCACGCGCTTTTTCATAGGATAAACGAGTGACTAACGCTTGTGCACACTCTGTGGGCAAAGGGGTTTCGTCAATGTTTGGGGAGGCCTGTATAAAGGGCATTCCAAGCTTTTTCAGAAGCTGAGCTCGGAAGGGCGAAGTCGACGCAAGAACTAGTGGCAACATATTTTTTATAAAATCCGTAGCAAAATGATGCCCGACATTCTAAACTATGCGCCGCTGATAAAGCGAATTTTGGTGGAAAGGTGTAGATAACCCGCCTTTTTCTTTGACTATATTCCATTACAAAGATAATATGCGCGCCTTATGCAAAAGGTAAAATTACCCCTGACCATTGATGCGCTGCGAGCAGCACAGAAGAATTTAGACTATGACGGTCAATATTCCTCTGAGCAAGTTAGCCGCTTAGCTGAATCGGTGGTCAGTGTGGACAGTAATATTGATGTGGCTTTATCATTTGATATTGACCATCAACGTTTGGCAGTCATCAAGGGGCATTCCGATGTGGATGTCACTTTAGAGTGTCAGCGTTGCGGGGGCCATTTTCCCTATCATGTTCACACAACATATTGTTTTAGCCCTGTTGTTAGTGATGAACGGGCTGAAGCATTACCGGAAGAATATGAGCCAATCGACGTAGACGATTTTGGTGAAATAGATTTGCTGGCGATGATTGAAGATGAAATAATCCTCAACTTGCCGGTGGTTCCGGTACATGATTTTGAACACTGTGAAGTGTCCGACGCGGAACAAGTGTTCGGTGAACTCCCTGAAGAATTATCAGAGAAGCCGAATCCATTTGCCGTATTAGCCAGTTTAAAGAAAAGTACTAAGGAGTAAGGTCAATGGCCGTACAACAAAACAAACCAACTCGTTCTAAACGTGGTATGCGTCGTTCTCATGACGCACTGACAGCAACTCATGTTTCTGTTGACAAAACTTCTGGTGAAACTCACCTGCGTCACCATGTAACTGCTGACGGTTACTACCGTGGCCGCAAGGTTATCAACAAGTAATTAGCTTTATAGCTCGTTGATACTTTGACAAATCTAACCATAGCGTTAGATGCGATGGGCGGGGACTTCGGTCCTCGTATCACAGTGCCTGCATGTTTGCGGGCGCTGGCATCTAATCCTCATTTAAAAATATTGCTGGTGGGTCAACCAGACTCTATCTCTCCTCTGCTTGCAAATCAAAATGCTGAGCTAATCTCCCGTTTACATGTTATACCGGCTGAACATATTGTCGCCAATGATGCCAAACCTTCACATGCTATTAGAGCAAGTAAAGGTACATCAATGCGCGTGGCACTCGATCTGGTGAAAACAGGGGAAGCACAGGCATGTGTAAGTGCAGGTAACACCGGTGTGTTGATGGGGTTAGCAAAACTTCGGCTAAAAGCGATTGATGGAATAGAACGTCCTGCATTGGTTTCTGTGTTACCTAATCAGAAAAAAAGCAAGACCGTCGTTCTTGATTTAGGCGCGAACGTTAACTGTGATAGCCAAATGTTAGTTCAATTTGCTGTTATGGGTGCCGTGATGGCAGAAGAAATTGCAGGTATACATTCACCTAAAGTGGCACTTTTAAATATTGGTGAAGAAGAGAGTAAGGGATTAGATAATATCCGCGAAGCCGCCACCGTTCTTAAGGCGACACCAAATATAAACTATATTGGTTATGTGGAAGGTAACGAGTTACTGACCGGCAAAACAGATGTGTTGGTGTGTGACGGCTTCGCAGGTAATGTTTCCCTTAAAACAATGGAAGGGGTGATTAGAGTCTTCCTTTCATTGATTAAATCTTCTACTGGTGACAATAAAAAAACGTCGTGGTGGATGAAATTATTGAAGAAATGGTTACAAAAACGCCTAAATAAGCGTTTTGGCCATATGAACCCCGACCAGTATAACGGTGCTTCTCTGTTAGGATTACGCGGTATCGTCATTAAAAGCCATGGTGGCGCAAATGAAAACGCGTTTACAGCAGCAATAGAACAGGCTGTTCAGGCCATTGAGCGACAAATTCCAGAACGAATTGCCTCACGTCTGAATACAGTATTACCCAAGAGTGATTGATAGTATGTATACAAAAATCTTAGGTACTGGTAGTTACTTGCCTGTACAAGTGCGAACTAATGCCGATTTAGAAAAAATGGTTGATACATCAGACGAGTGGATTGTCACCAGAACAGGTATTCATGAACGTCGTATCGCAACAGAAGAAGAAACTGTTGCCAAAATGGGTGCGAGTGCCGCTGAGAATGCATTAGAAATGGCTGATATTGATAGACAAGAAATTGGCTTAATTATCGTTGCCACAACATCAGGCTCTCATGCGTTTCCGAGTGCGGCATGTCAAATTCAACACGCCCTCGGTATTGCTGATTGTATTGCGTTTGATGTTGCAGCCGCGTGCTCAGGATTCGTTTACGCGTTAAGTATCGCTGATCAATTTATTAAGGCTGGCACGGTGAAACAAGCTTTAGTGATTGGTGCTGATCGCTTATCACATGCGTTAGATCCTAACGATCGCGGTACAATTATTCTTTTCGGTGATGCTGCTGGTGCCGTCGTTGTCGGTGCTTCTGAAGAGTCAGGTATTATTTCTACACATTTACATTCTGATGGGCGTTTTGGTGAGCTGTTAGCTCTGCCTTATCAGGATAGAGAAAATCAAGACTTACCTGCTTATGTCACCATGGCAGGGAATGAAGTCTTTAAAGTCGCAGTTCGTGAACTTGCCCACATTGTGGATGAAACATTAGAAGCGAATCATATTGATAAATCGGAACTCGACTGGCTTGTGCCTCATCAAGCAAATTTAAGAATTATTTCAGCAACAGCCAAAAAGCTGGATATGACAATGGATAAAGTCGTGGTGACATTAGATCGCCACGGTAATACGTCAGCAGCATCCGTTCCTACAGCATTAGATGAAGCTGTAAGAGACAATCGCATTCAACGTGGGCAGTTAATTCTGTTAGAAGCGTTTGGTGGCGGCTTTACTTGGGGCTCTGCACTTATCCGTTTTTAATATTATCAGGAAAATAAACATGACTGATTTTGCAATGGTTTTCCCTGGACAGGGATCACAAGCGATTGGAATGCTTGCAGAACTTGCCGAGCATTATCCAATAGTGACAGAAACATTTGCTCAAGCATCTGATGTATTGGGTTATTCTCTTTGGGATTTAGTGCAAAATGGTCCTGAAGAAGAGTTAAACAAAACATGGAAAACACAGCCGGCATTATTAGCAGCATCCGTTGCTATTTGGCGAGTATGGCAAGAAAAGCAAGGCAAAATGCCACAAATGATGGCAGGTCACAGTCTTGGTGAGTATTCTGCTTTAGTCTGTGCTGGCGTAATTGATTTTGCTGCGGCGATTAAACTAGTAGAATTGCGCGGTCAATTAATGCAAGAGGCTGTACCTGCAGGTACTGGCGCCATGTATGCAATTATCGGATTAGATAATGATGCTATTGCAAAAGCTTGTGAAGATGCGGCTCAAGGACAAGTTGTCTCACCTGTGAACTTTAACTCACCCGGTCAAGTGGTGATTGCGGGTAATAAAGAAGCCGTAGAGCGTGCAGGGGCATTATGTAAAGAAGCTGGAGCAAAACGTGCGTTACCTTTAGCGGTAAGTGTGCCTTCTCACTGTGCTTTAATGAAGCCTGCTGCAGATAAGTTAGCTGTTGCATTACAAGAAATTGAATTTAAACAACCTGAAATTCAAGTTGTTAATAATGTTGATGTGAAAGCACAAACCGATGCTAATGCTATTCGAGATGCATTAGTTCGTCAGCTTTATAACCCAGTCCGCTGGACTGAAACGGTTGAATTTATTGCTGGCAAGGGCATCACACAATTATTAGAAATAGGACCCGGTAAAGTATTAACTGGTTTAACGAAACGTATTTCTAAAGAGATGAACGCTGCGGCAGTTAATGATATTGCATCATTAGACGCTGCATTAGGAAATGACTGAGGGATCTCATGGGATTTGACGGAAAAATAGCGCTAGTTACTGGTGCAAGCCGTGGTATTGGCCGTGCGATTGCAGAAAAGCTAATAGCATGTGGTGCTACCGTAATTGGTACAGCAACGAGTGAAAACGGTGCTAAAGCGATCAGCGAATATTTAGGCAATAAAGGTAAAGGTTTTGTGTTAAACGTCACAGAAACTGACTCTATTGAAAAATTTTTAGCTGATGTGCGCGCGGAATTTGGCGAAATTGATATTTTGGTCAATAATGCAGGTATTACTCGTGATAACCTGTTGATGCGCATGAAAGATGATGAGTGGCAAGATATCATTGACACTAATCTTTCATCAGTCTTCCGTCTGTCTAAAGCAGTTATGCGTGCTATGATGAAAAAACGTTATGGTCGCATAATTACTATTGGTTCAGTAGTTGGAACCATGGGTAATGCTGGACAGGCAAACTACGCGGCAGCAAAAGCGGGTGTGATTGGTTTTAGTAAATCATTAGCACGCGAAGTTGCTTCCCGTGGCATTACGGTAAATGTTGTTGCTCCTGGCTTTATCGAAACTGATATGACCAGAGCGTTAACAGAAGACCAAAGAGCCGGTATTTTATCTCAAGTGCCAGCTAACCGTTTAGGTGATGCCAAAGAGATTGCCAGTGCTGTAGCTTTCTTAGCTTCTGATGAAGCAGGCTATATCACGGGTGAAACATTGCATGTCAATGGCGGCATGTACATGGTCTAATTACGGGGACGTCTTTATATTTGCTTTTTGCGTACAATATAATGCAAAATATAGCGAATAAAGTAGTCCACACAGTCGGGATTGGTTAGATCTTTTCCTGTATTTATAAACTAAGAAAATCATCGCGCAAGCGAGTTTTGATAGGAAATTTAATAGTATGAGCACTATCGACGAACGCGTTAAGAAAATCATTGTTGAACAACTGGGTGTTAAAGAGGAAGAAGTTGTGAATTCAGCTTCATTTGTTGATGACTTAGGCGCTGATTCTCTTGACACAGTTGAGCTGGTAATGGCTCTGGAAGAAGAATTCGATATCGAAATCCCAGACGAAGAAGCAGAAAAAATTACTACAGTTCAAGCTGCTATTGATTACGTTGAAAACGCAGGTAAATAAGCTTGCTAATCTAGGCGGTCACTCGACCGCCTATATTCTTAATCCTAAACTTTTTCCCTCCTTGGAGGATAAGCGTGTCTAAGCGTCGTGTAGTTGTGACCGGACTAGGCATGTTATCTCCTGTCGGTAATAACGCAGAAGCTTCTTGGAAAGCTGTGTGTGCCGGACAGAGTGGTATCGGCCTTATCGAAGAATTTGACACCAGTCATCATGCGACTAAATTCGCAGGATTGGTAAAAGATTTCAATCATGAAGATTACAATCTTTCGCGTAAAGATGCGCGCAAGATGGATCTCTTTATTCAATATGGTATTGCAGCAGGTGTTCAAGCCATTGCGGATTCAGGTCTTGAAGTAACAGAAGCCAATGCAAGTCGTATCGGAGCTGCTATTGGTTCTGGTATTGGTGGCTTAGGCCTTATCGAGGAAAATCATTCATCATTAATCAATGGTGGCCCTCGTAAAATTAGCCCATTCTTTGTTCCTTCAACCATCATTAATATGGTTGCTGGCCATTTAAGCATTATTTATGGCTTACGTGGACCGACCATTTCTATCGCAACTGCATGTACATCAGGTGTGCATAATATCGGGCATGCCGCTCGTATTATCGCTTATGGTGATGCTGATGTGATGTTAGCGGGCGGTGCTGAAAAAGCAACAACACCATTAGGTGTTGGTGGTTTTGGTGCAGTACGTGCATTATCAACACGTAATGATGATCCTCAAGCGGCAAGTCGCCCATGGGATAAAGATCGTGATGGTTTCGTGTTAGGTGATGGTGCAGGTGTGTTAGTCCTCGAAGAGTATGAACACGCTAAAGCACGTGGCGCTAAAATTTATGCAGAAGTTGTTGGTTTTGGTATGAGTAGTGATGCTTACCATATGACCTCTCCTGCAGAAAATGGTGCGGGTGGTGCACTTGCAATGGAAAACGCATTGAAAGATGCGGGTATTACTGCTGCTGATGTCGGTTATATCAACGCGCATGGTACTTCTACTAATGCGGGTGATATTGCAGAAGCGCAAGCTGTTGAAACGGTATTTGGCAAAGGGACTGATGTATTAGTTAGCTCAACAAAATCGATGACGGGTCACTTATTAGGTGCTGCCGGGGCGATTGAGTCTATCTTTACTATTTTGTCTTTACGTGACCAAATTGTACCGCCAACAATCAATCTTGATAATCAAGATGAACATTGTCACCTTGATTTCGTACCACATAAAGCGCGTAAAGTTGAGAACATGGATTATGCACTATGTAACTCATTTGGCTTTGGCGGTACCAACGGTTCGATTCTCTTTAAGCGTGTGTAAACCGCTTATTCGCGTATTGAATTAGTCTAAAGACCCAGACATCATGCTGGGTCTTTTATTTTATCTATAGCTTTGTCCTTTTACATTAACTTGTTTATCATGTACAAAAAATATCAATAACATAGATTATAAATAAGGTGTTTGATGTATTGGGTAAATGGACAACAGCAACAAAGCATCAATGTGAGTGATCGCGCGGTACAATTTGGTGATGGCTGTTTTACAACACTTGCCGTTGAACAAGGTAAACCTATTCTATTATCTGCTCACCTTAAGCGTTTACAACGCGGTTGTGATGCACTGTTTTTACCCTCACCAGACTGGCAATGGTTAGCCAGCCATCTTCTACAAATAGCGTCCACAATCACTGAAAAAAGTGTTATTAAGGTGATTATTAGCCGCGGAAGCGGTGGGCGAGGCTATTCATCGAAAGGCTTTGACACACCCACAGTGATCACATCCTGCTCAACTTACCCGTTTTATTATCATAACTTACAAAAGCAAGGGGTTTCTTTAGCCATTAGCCCAGTGAGATTGGGACAAAATAGTTTATTAGCCGGTATCAAGCATCTTAATCGCTTAGAGCAAGTGCTGATTAAACACCATTTAGAAACAACCCCATTTGATGACATGTTAGTGTGTGACAATGAAGGATATTTAGTTGAAGCGAATGCCGCAAACCTTTTCTGGCGTAAAGGAAATCAATTATTTACCCCGGATATTAGTCTTTCGGGTGTGAATGGGATCATGCGCCAGCAGGTATTAGATTTTGCGCAACAATTGGACTGGGATATTCACATTGTGCGAGAAAAACCGCAAACGCTCTATCAAGCAGATGAAATTTGGTTAACCAATGCACTGATGCCCATTATTCCCGTAAAACAGATCTATTTTTCAGATGATAAGCACTATCAATATCGCGATAGAGACGCTTACCATGTTGTTTTACAACACTGTTTGTCACTGACTTAACGTTTGATGAGTTATAAATGAAGATAAAAAAATTAGTTTGGATAGCCTTTTTTGCATTATTGATTAGCGCTGGCGCAGCCACATTATATATTATGCAAAGCCTTCGTGGGTTAGAGAACAATGTTGTGGTAAAGCAAGATGAAATGCTGCTTACTGTTCCGGCAGGAACAGGGCGTATTGCGATGGAACAATTGCTTATTAAGAATAATCTTCTTAAACAAGGAGATTATTTTCAAATTTTATTAAAAGTAAAACCAGAACTCAGTCAATTTAAAGCAGGGACTTATCGTTTAACAAAAGGTATGACACTGCGGGATGTTTTGCTGTTAATAAAAAGTGGCAAAGAGGCGCAGTTTACGATTCGATTTATCGAGGGTAGCCGTTTAAGTGATTGGCAAGCTATTTTTGATAAAGCCCCTGAGTTAAAGATTGTCGCAAATGGTATGGAAAGCGATAAGTTACGCCAAGAGATAGGAATGAAGCCTGAAATTACCCATCTTGAGGGTTGGTTTGCTCCTGATACTTACCATTACACCGCAGGCACGACGGATATCGCCATTTTAAAACGTGCTTATCAGCAAATGGAAAAAACATTAGAAGAAGAGTGGCTAAAACGCGATAGTGATTTACCCTATAAATCTGCCTATGAAATGTTGATTATGGCATCGATTATTGAAAAAGAGACTGGCATTGATGCAGAAAGAACCAAAGTGGCCTCGGTGTTTGTTAATCGTTTAAAACGTAATATGCGCTTACAAACTGATCCCACTGTGATTTATGGGTTAGGTGATAAATATCGCGGTACAATTTATCGCAGTGATCTTAATGGCTATACGCCTTACAATACCTACCAAATTGATGGGCTACCGCCAACACCGATTGCTATGCCAAGTGTTGCTTCCATTAAAGCCGCAGCACATCCTGCGGATACGCGTTATCTCTATTTTGTCGCAGATGGCACTGGGGGACATAAGTTTTCTACAACGTTGGCGGAGCATAATAAAGCCGTCGCACAATACCGACGCTTACAACAAAGATAATTATGAAAAACAGCAAATTTATTGTTATTGAAGGATTAGAAGGGGCTGGCAAAACCAGTGCTATTCAAACGGTTGTTGATACATTAAAACAACAAGGGATCACCGATTTGGCCTTTACGCGCGAGCCGGGGGGAACTCCGCTTGCAGAAAAATTACGGGAATTGATTAAACAAGGTATTGAAGGCGAAAAAGTTACCGATAAAGCTGAATTGCTAATGTTATATGCTGCACGTGTGCAACTGGTTGAAAATGTGATAAAACCAGCTTTAGCCCAAGGTAAGTGGGTGATAGGGGATAGACATGATCTCTCTTCACAAGCATATCAAGGTGGTGGTCGAGGAATTGACAAAGCCCTGATGAAGTCACTACGTGATACGGTATTAGCAGATTTTAAACCTGATCTTACCCTTTATCTTGATTTAGATCCGGCCGTTGGTCTAGCCAGAGCACGAGCACGAGGTGAATTGGACAGAATAGAAAAAGAGTCTATGGACTTTTTTTACCGCACTCGCGAACGTTATCAAGCATTAGCAAAAGAAGACACCTCGATTATTACCATTGATGCATCACAAGATATTGATAAAGTACAAGCGGATATTCGCGATGTACTCAATCAGTGGCTGACTCAGGAAAATAGCGCATTATGAATTGGTATCCTTGGTTAAATCAGGCATATCGACAACTGGTAAGTATGTACCAAGAAGGGCGTGGTCATCATGCGATTTTGTTGCATGCATCTCAAGGAATGGGGGCTGATGCACTTTCTTATGGATTAAGTCGTTGGTTAATGTGTCAGAATAAGCAGGGTTCAAAAAGCTGTAATGAGTGTCATAGTTGCCGTTTGATGTTGGCAGAAACACATCCAGATTGGCATATCTTGCAAAATGAAAAGGGAAAGTCATCAATAGGGATCGAAGCGGTTAGAAAAGTCACCGAAAAGCTTGAGCACCATGCACAACAAGGTGGCTCACGAGTGGTATGGATAAAAGAGGTTGAGGCATTAACAGAAGCGGCAGCCAATGCGTTATTAAAGACCTTAGAAGAGCCACCAGTTAATTGCTATTTTTTATTGAATTGTCAACAACCTGAAATATTGCTAGCAACACTACGTAGTCGCTGTTTCTATTACCATTTAGCACCGCCTGAGATGAATTATGCGATACATTGGCTACAACAACAGCTACCTAATATGGCTTATGCCGATGGTGTCACAGCATTAAATCTATCTCAAGGTGCGCCCGTTTTAGCGTTATCATTACTAAAACAAGAATGGCAAGAAAGGGAAGCCTTCTGCCAAGCGTTATATGTTAGCTTACAACAACAAAATTTATATGGGTTGTTAGCTCAGTTCAATCAAGATAATGCTGAACGTAAGATCTATTGGTTATTATCATTACTGTTGGATGCTTTAAAACGACAAACTCATGCTGAAGTGTATTGTGTCAACCAAGATAAGCAGCCATTAATTATGGCGTTATCACAGTTGCCTTCTGCAATGTTGCTAGCGGTGAGCGAAAGCTGGAAACAGTGTCGTCATCAATTAGTTACCATTCCAGCAATCAATAAAGAGCTATTGTTGGCAGAACAGTTACTTGATTGGGAAGCCCAGCTAGTTGCTCTAGGGAAATAATTTCCCTTTCCATTTAGCAGACAAGTAAAAGAAATAATATAAAGTTATATAACGATGAGAGTACATTATGTTTTTAGTTGATTCACACTGCCATCTTGACAGCTTAGATTATGAAAAACTGCACAAAAATATTGATGATGTTGTAGAAAAAGCGCAACAGCGTGATGTCAAATATATGTTAGCTGTCGCAACAACATTACCCGGCTTTAAAAATATGCGCGAACTGATCGGCAAGCGTGATAATGTGGCTTTTTCTTGTGGTATTCACCCATTAAACCTTGATGAGGGACACGATGTCGCTGAGCTTGCGCGCCTTGCAGCTGAGGCCGATGTTGTTGCATTAGGCGAAACAGGTTTAGACTACTATTATCAACAAGAAAATGCGTCACTTCAGCGTGAAATTTTCCGTGAACATATTCGCATTGGGCGCCAAGTTAATAAACCTGTTATTGTACATACGCGTAGCGCTCGTGAAGATACGCTAACTATTTTAAAAGAAGAAAAGGTTCAAGACTGTGGCGGTGTATTGCACTGTTTTACGGAAGATAAAGAAACAGCAATGGCGCTACTTGATCTTGGTATGTACATCTCTTTTTCAGGCATTGTGACATTTAGAAATGCCGAGCAAATTAGAGAAGCTGCACGTATCGTACCACTTGATCGTATTCTGGTTGAAACGGATTCGCCATATTTAGCGCCAGTGCCTCATCGTGGTAAAGAGAACCAACCCGCTTATGTACGTGATGTTGCTGAGTATATGGCCGTATTAAAAGGGGTGAGCATAGAAGAGCTTGCTCAGCAAACCACCCGTAATTTTGCAACACTTTTTCAAATACCAAACCTCGCAGACTAAGTTGTTCAATAGAAATATTGGCGAGTGATGGCTAGGAATTAAAATAAATAATAAGGTGATAAAAATGGCAGAAGAGACAATTTTTAGTAAAATTATTCGTGGTGAAATTCCTGCAGATATCGTTTTTCAAGATGATACTGTCACTGCATTTCGTGATATTTCACCCCAAGCGCCTACTCATATTTTAATTATCCCCAATAAACTTATTCCAACGGTAAACGATGTTACTGCACAAGATGAACAAGTTTTAGGTCATCTATTTGTTGTGGCAGCTAAAATTGCTCAGCAAGAAGGTATTGCAGAAGAGGGATATCGTTTAGTAATGAATTGCAATAAACATGGTGGGCAAGAAGTTTTCCATATTCATATGCATCTTTTAGGTGGAAAACCATTAGGGCCATTATTAAGCAAATAATCTAATGTGATAATAGATCATCATGGCAACAAGGTAGCAGCATGATAAAACAAGCTAAAAGGGTTTATTCATTACTTATAGTATTGTTGATGACAACGTTATTGGCTGGATGTTTTGCGTCTCATTCAGACAATAAACTCTATTTTAATCGTCAACAATCTATTGTGATGGAGCCGTCGGTTTTAGCTGTAGGTATTGTGGCAGGCAAACCATTATTAACGCGTTATGAACAGGGGAGTCGCGCCACGGTGACGTTATCGAATACGCGATCTTATCCTGTCTCTATTCGTTATCGTTTTTATTGGTATAACGAGCAAGGACTGGAAATTTCTCCGGCAGGCCGCGTAAATGATGTGATGATTTTGGGCGATGGTGATACTGAGATCAGTGCTGATATACCCAATAAAACAGTAAGTTATGTCAGAGTCTATCTCTTTACTTAGGATAAGGTAGTCATATGAAAAAAATGCTATTTGTGGTGGCAGCGGTATTTTTACTGGCAGGTTGTCCATCGATGTTACCACAACAACCCCCAGCACCTGTAGAGCCTGTTACTCCCACAGAGCCAACAGAGCCACCTAAACCTATCGAGCCACCCATAGAGGTTGTACCAACACCGCCAAAAATAACCAGTATTAATTGGAACGCGGCCATTCAGCCATTAATTAGAGAGATGTCTGTCACGGATGATTTAGCAACTGGCAAATTATTAGTGGTTGATAATGTAAAAAATAATTCGGGCGGAAACATCCAAGCAGTTAATGCTACTAACACAATTATCGACTCAGTAAATAGTATTAGTGCATTACAAACAGTTCCTTATGCACAAATGATGTCAGCAAGAAAAGCATTAGGACTATCCGGTGAAGATAGCTTAGGATTGCGCAGTGCGGCAATTGGTTTAGCGCGTTATTTGCAAGCAGACTATATTTTGTTTTCTACTGTCGATGGTAAGAAAGATAATCGTGTGATCAGCATGCAATTAATGTCGGTTGCGAGCGGAGAAATACTCTGGAGCGGGCGCCATAAGGTTGAGTAAGTCTTATCAACAACAGTTATTGAGCCTATTGCGGGAATGGTTTCCCGCAATACCCTTATCACAGTGGCAAATAACCGCCTTAGCGGGATTAGGGGGCGGTACTTTTCGTTTGCAAAGTAATGGGATAGATTGGGTCGCTCGTTATTATGGTTCTGAAAAAACGGCACTTTTTGTCAGGGCTAAAAAAGAGTCTTCGATTTTAAAACAGTTATTAAATACTCAGCTTGCACCAAATATTATTAAACGCCATGGTGCATGGTTTTTTTTCCAGTGGCTAGAGGGTGAGCATCTTACTCATCAGCAGTTATTTGGCTCCCATCTCAAATTATTAGCTCATCAAATTGCTAAGTTACATCAGCAAAAACCTTTTGGGCTTCCTCTTGATTTGTGGCATGAACTTTCAGTCTATTGGTATCATATTGACAGAAAACGATTATCACCAAAGTGGTTACGTTTACATCACGATTTTTTACGTCAACCTCGACGTACACTCATAAAATACGCGCCAGCTCACATGGATCTTCATCCTGAGAATATTCTTCTGAGCGATTCAGGTATAAAATTTATTGATTGGGAATATGCTGCTGATATTGATACGGCAGATTCATTAATGACATTTTTTGCCGCAAATCAGTTAAACAGCGCACAACAAACAGCATTTTTACATGAGTATTGTGCATATCATCACTATACTGAATTAAATAATGATCAGCAAAATAGGCAGCACCCACAACAGCAGTCGTTTTATTCGGTTAACGTATTAAAGCAGCGTATTTTATCAAGAGAACCCTTTATCTTGTATATGATGCTGATGTGGTATGAGGTTCGTTGGCAACAAACCAAAGATAACGCGTTTTTGGCTATGTCTGAACCTTTACGTCGCTATTTTAGTCTGATGAATTGAAAAGATTTTATTATTGCAATAACAAAGAGAGGAATGTTATGGGTCCTGTAATGCTTGATGTTGAAGGATATGAGCTCGATAACGAGGAGCGTGAAATTTTAAAGCATCCCCTTGTTGGTGGTTTGATCCTTTTTACCCGCAACTTCCACGACGCTGAGCAGTTAAATGAATTAGTGCGCCAAATCCGTGATGCTTCCCATGAGCGTTTAGTGATTGCCGTTGACCAAGAAGGAGGGCGAGTACAGCGCTTTCGTGATGGTTTTACTCGCTTACCTGCCGCGCAATCTTATGCTGCGCTTAATGAGCGCTATCAAGCTAGTCGCTTAGCACAAGAGGCCGGTTGGTTAATGGCATCAGAAATGATCGCAATGGATATTGATATTAGCTTTGCTCCAGTCCTAGATCTTGGTCATGACTGTATTGCTATCGGTGAGCGCTCTTTCCATGAGTGTCCAGAAATTGCTATGGATATGGCGGAAAGTTTTATTAAAGGAATGCGCTCTGCAGGTATGAAATCAACAGGTAAGCATTTTCCTGGTCATGGTGCCGTCAGAGCCGATTCCCATAAAGAAACGCCACGTGATGAGCGCTCTTTAAACGATATTCGTCAACGTGATATGGCTATCTTTAAAGATTTTATCCAACGTCAATTATTAGATGCCATTATGCCAGCTCATGTTATTTATTCTCAGATTGATGAGCGTCCAGCAAGTGGCTCTCCTTATTGGTTGAAATCAATTTTACGTGAACAACTCGGTTTCCAAGGCGTTATTTTCTCTGATGATTTATCTATGGAAGGTGCCGCTATTATGGGAAGTTATGCGCAGAGAGCGCAACGTTCATTAGATGCGGGTTGTGATATGCTTTTAGTGTGTAATAACCGTAAAGGGGCGGTAAGTGTGTTAGATAACCTGTCCTTTGTCAAAGCAGAACGCATTTCGGCGTTGTACCATCACCGAGGTCGTTACACATTAAGTGAACTGCAAGCATCTGATCGTTGGAAAAAAGCGAATCAAATGCTGACCCAATTACAGGAGCAATGGCAGGAGCGCGCATGATTATATATTTACATGGCTTTGATTCCACCAGTCCGGGAAATCATGAGAAGGTATTACAGCTACAGTTTATTGATCCTGATGTCCGTTTTCTCAGTTACAGTACGTTGCATCCACGTCACGATATGCAACATCTACTCAAAGAGACGGATAAACTGATTAAATCGACAAAACAGCCGGTGCTGATTTGTGGTGTAGGATTAGGTGGCTACTGGGCAGAGCGTATCGGTTTTTTATCTAATATTCGCCAAGTAATGATTAACCCCAATCTTTTTCCATATGAAAATATGACTGATAAGATTGATAGACCTGAAGAGTATTTAGATATTGCCACTAAGTGTATTCAAGATTTTCGCTCTAAAAATAGAGACAATGCATTAGTGATTTTATCCCGTCATGATGAGATTTTAGATAACCAGCGTTCTGCTGATGAGTTATCACCTTATTATTCGATTATTTGGGATGAAACGCAGACACATAAGTTCAAAAGCTTGTCAGAACATCTTTTTAAAATTAAAGCATTTAATAGCAAAATCCCCGCTTAAAATTGGCTTATGTAAGATGGACAGAGTGCATTTTGTCCATCTTTTTTGATTTATATTTTTCCTTTTCTTTATTATTTTAAGCCCCTCTCATATTCCGACTGAATTATTCACTTATATCCTATATCTAATTGATATTTATGGTAAAAAATAGCCATATGTCAATAAGATGTTCTATTGGTGAATGAAAAACAACCTAAATGACTCGATTCATCAAAA
This sequence comes from Proteus sp. G4380, assembly GCF_963885725.1. Lineage (NCBI taxonomy): Bacteria > Pseudomonadati > Pseudomonadota > Gammaproteobacteria > Enterobacterales > Morganellaceae > Proteus > Proteus sp. G4380. The sequence continues at coordinate 1,680 of NZ_CAWPAV010000170.1, read as the reverse complement.
AACAGGTATGAAAATTCAAATTTTTTTGATATAAATCAACTTTGGTATGACCATATTGCCAATGAGCTTTGGCTATTATCAAAATCATTGACTGAAACGTTTTAACTGTCGTTATTTAAGTGGATTTAACCAAGATGACTTAAATAACAACAGTAAATATCTTTAGGAGTGACGTTATATGTCATTAACAAAAATTGTTATAGTCGGTGGTGGAGCTGGTGGATTAGAACTAGCGACTAAATTGGGTGATAAATTAGGGCGCAAAAAAAAAGCAGAAATTACCCTTGTTGATAGAAATAATAGTCACTTATGGAAACCTCTGTTACATGAAGTTGCCACAGGCTCATTAGATGATGGTGTTGATGCATTAAGTTATCTCGCTCATGGTTATAACCATCACTTTAATTTTCAATTAGGCACTTTAACAGGGCTTGATCGCCAACATAAAAATATCACTTTGGCTGCTATTTATGATGAAAATCAAGAGCTATTAGTTCCAGAGCGTCAACTCGATTATGATATTTTAGTCATGGCCTTAGGCAGTAAATCTAATGATTTTGGCACCCCAGGGATCAAAGAGCACTGCATCTTTTTAGATAGCCCACAGCAAGCACACCGTTTTCATAATGAAATGCTCAATTTATTTTTAAAATATTCAGCAGACTCCAACGCAGAAGCTGAAAATCGTAAAGTAAATATTGCGATTGTGGGGGGTGGTGCAACTGGAGTGGAATTATCTGCCGAATTACACAATGCTGTTCGCCAACTCAATAGTTATGGTTTAAAAAAATTAGCGCCATCAGCCCTTAATATCACGCTTGTTGAGGCGGGTGAGCGAATATTACCTGCATTACCCGTGCGTATTTCAAGTGCAGCACATCAAGAGCTGACTAAGTTGGGTGTGCGCGTGATGACGAAAACCATGGTAACAAGCGCCGATGAAAAAGGGTTAAATACCAAAGATGGCGAGCATATTGATGCTGATCTGATGGTTTGGGCTGCGGGGATCAAAGCCCCAGACTTTATGAAAGATATCGCTGGATTAGAAACCAATCGTATTAACCAATTAGTCGTTAAGCCGACATTACAAACAACATTAGATGATGCGATTTTTGCGATTGGTGATTGTGCATCCTGTCCGCGAAAAGAGGGAGGTTTTGTTCCGCCAAGGGCACAATCCGCTCATCAAATGGCAAGCCGTTGTTATAGCAATATTTTAGCCATGTTAAAGGGTAAAACGTTAAAAGAATATGTGTTTAAAGATCATGGCTCGTTAGTTTCGCTCTCTAAATTTAGTACGGTAGGGAGTTTGATGGGCAACTTAATGAAAGGCGATATGATGATAGAAGGGCGTATTGCACGTATCGTTTATATTTCTTTATACCGTATGCACCAAATCGCGTTACATGGTTATCTTAAAACGGGTTTGATGATGTTAGTTGGATCAATCAATCGTGTGATTAGACCAAAACTAAAACTTCATTAGTGAATAATGGTTTATTTTTCTAACTTTTGTTTCTTTTAGCAAACAAAAGTTTATTTTAACCCCCCGCAGTATTTATATTGTCGGGGGTTTTATCTATCTAAAGAGTAGTAATAATTGTGAACAGTCAAAATAAGAATCTCTGAATTAGATGATTAATTCAGTAGAAAATATTTATGTGGATATCGAATTAATTT
>NZ_CAWPAV010000169.1:0-10675 GCF_963885725.1 Proteus sp. G4380 | reverse complement strand
TAATAGTGAGTTAAAAATGCCCCGCACCTAAAATTAAGATACGGGACAAAATTGGCAATAAACTATTAAATAATATTACTCAACAGTCACTGATTTAGCCAAGTTACGAGGCTGATCGACATCAGTCCCTTTAATTAACGCCACATGATAAGAAAGTAACTGTAATGGTACAGTATAGAAAATTGGCGCAATTAACTCTTCAACATGAGGCAGAGAAATTAGTTTCATTGTTTCACTTTCTTCAAAGCCAGCATCTTGATCGGCAAACACATACAGTAAACCACCACGAGCGCGCACCTCTTCAATATTAGATTTTAATTTCTCTAATAATTCATTGTTTGGCGCTACGATGATAACGGGCATATCAGCATCAATTAAAGCAAGAGGTCCATGTTTTAATTCACCAGCCGCATAAGCTTCTGCATGAATATAAGAGATCTCTTTTAACTTTAATGCGCCTTCTACCGCTATTGGATATTGATCACCACGGCCTAAGAAGAGTGCATGACTTTTTTCTGAGAAGTCTTCTGCTAAAGCTTCAATCACTTTATCTTTCGACAACATACTTTCAATACGGCTAGGTAGTGCATGAAGCGCCATTGCAACTTGTTGTTCAAGGGCTTCAACACCTTTAATGCGTCCCATATAGGCCACTAGCATTAATAAAACGGCCAGTTGCGTTGTAAAGGCTTTGGTTGAGGCAACTCCAATTTCAGCCCCTGCTTTAGTCATTAACACAAATTCAGATTCGCGAACTAAAGAAGAGCCAGCCACATTACAAATTGCCAGCGATGATAAATAACCTAACTCTTTTGATAAGCGTAATGCTGCTAGAGTATCTGCCGTTTCACCTGATTGAGATAAGGTTATCAGTAAACTATTGCGACGAGTCGCTGGTTTGCGATAGCGATATTCTGATGCAATTTCCACATCACAGGGGATCCCCGCTAAAGATTCAAACCAATAACGCGATACCATACCTGCGTTATAAGATGTACCGCAGGCAACAATTTGAATATGTTCCACTTGAGATAAGATCTCTGGTGCTTTAGATCCTAACTCACTAAGATCAATACTTTCTGCTTTTAAACGCCCTTCAAGGGTGTTTTTAATGGCTAAAGGCTGTTCGTAGATCTCTTTTTGCATATAGTGACGATAAATACCTTTGTCACCCGCATCATATTGCACATTCGATTCGATAATATCACGATTAACTTCTTCGCCATTAACATCATAAATATGCACATGACGACGAGTAATTTCGACAATATCGCCTTCTTCAAGGTAGATAAAGCGGCGAGTAACAGGCAATAAAGCCAGTTGGTCAGAAGCAAGGAAGTTTTCCCCAACACCAAGACCTACCACCAGTGGGCTTCCTGAGCGTGCTGCCACTAATAGCTCTGGTGTACGACTATCCATAATGACAGTACCGTAAGCACCACGTAATTGAGGGATCACACGCTGTACGACTTCACGTAATGTGCCGCCTTGGCGCTGTTCCCAATTGACTAAGTGAGCAATAACTTCAGTATCAGTTTGAGAGGCAAACTGATAGCCTCGGTTAATTAACTCAGCTTTTAGCTCTTGGTAGTTTTCAATAATCCCATTATGTACCACGGCAATAGTGCCTGAGACATGAGGATGAGCATTATCTTGACAAGGTTCACCATGGGTTGCCCAACGGGTATGAGCAATACCTGTACCACCAATAACTTGTGTTTTTTCTGCTTCTTCTGCCAGCATCTGTACTTTGCCAACTTCACGCAGACGTGTCATATGACAATCATTATCTACAACAGCTAATCCCGCTGAATCATAACCGCGGTATTCTAAACGACGTAAACCTTCAATTAAGATTTCTGCGATATCGCGTTGTGCAACTGCACCTACTATTCCACACATTGTGTTATTCCTAAAACTGTGCGTTTTTCGCACTTGATGTCTTTATACCTGATTATTTTGTTCCCCAAGCCATGGTAGAAAACGGGGATATTTTTGTTTTTAGAATAATAGCGTACAAGAAAAGGGCGATAATGAAATATACGCCCTTATCTTAAAATTATTGTTTTTTCTTCACCGGACGTTTCCAGCCAGAGATATGTGTTTGCTTCACTCGGCTAATGACTAATTCATTTTCGTTGACATCTTTTGTCAATGTTGTACCCGCACCAATTGTTGCGCCATTGGCCACGCAAACGGGGGCAACAAGTTGAGTATCAGAGCCGATAAACACATCATCACCAATGATAGTTTTAAATTTATTTGCACCGTCATAGTTACAAGTGATAGTGCCAGCGCCAATATTCACATTAGCACCCACTTCAGTATCACCTAAATAAGTAAGATGGCCCGCTTTAGAGCCAACGCCTAAACTGGCTTTTTTCATCTCAACAAAGTTACCAACATGTGCTTTGTCTGCCAGCTGTGCGCCGGGGCGAAGACGAGCAAAAGGCCCAACAGTACACTCTTGCGCTAAATTTGCATCCTCGATCACCGTATAAGGGCTGATAATCGAACCATCACCGATCACACAGTTTTTCAGTACACAACCCGTACCAATTTCAACGTTATTACCTAAAGTGACTTCACCTTCAATAATAACGTTAGTATCAATCACCACGTCTTTTCCGTGAGTTAGCGTACCACGTAAATCAAAACGAGCCGGATCAAGTAACATTACCCCTTCAAGTAATAAGCGTTCGGCTTGTTCTGTTTGATAAATACGCTCTAATGCGGCAAGTTGTAAGCGGTTATTAACCCCTTCCATTTCGCTATGACGAGTAGGGTGAGCGGTTTCGATTTTACGATCTTCTTGGTGTGCAAGTGCAATAATATCAGTAATGTAGTACTCTTTCTGAGCATTGTTATTATCAAGCTTCGCTAACCAGCGTTTTAAATCGCCCCCATTAGCAACCAATATACCTGTATTGATCTCTTTAATTTTTAATTGTTCTTCAGAGGCGTCTTTTTGCTCTACGATACCAACAACATCACCATTTTCGCGAACAATACGGCCATACCCCATAGGGTTATCTAAAATAACGGTTAATAAACCAATGCCACCAGCAGGTTTTACCGCAATTAAACGCTCTAAGGTTTCTTTAGTGATAAGCGGTACATCACCATAAAGCATTAGGATATCTTCATCATCAGCAAAGAAAGGTGCGGCTTGTTGCATAGCATGACCTGTACCTAATTGCTCAGCTTGTAGCACCCAATTGACAGGTTGTGAACCTAATGTTTCTTTCATAAGTTCACCACCGTGCCCATAAACAAGGTGGGTTTGTTGAGCACCAAGGGATTTTGCGGTATCAATGACATGTTGCACCATGGATTTGCCCGCAAGTTTATGAAGAACCTTAGGTAACTGTGAATACATACGGGTACCTTTTCCCGCAGCAAGAATAACAACACTTTTAGCTGAATTAGACATAATTAACCTGATAACTCCCGTAAAGAATGGCAAGTAAACCTGTTTATGCCAAATAATACTACATATTTCGTTACACAAAATATTTCTGAAAGCAAAAAAGCCAGTTAGCTATAACTAACTGGCTTTTTATTCATGGACTGCCTATTTACATTAGCGTCTAGTCAATTCGATTACACGTAGTTTTGCAATCGCTTTGGCTAATTCTGCTGATGCTTGAGCATAATCAACATCACCATGAGAGGATTGAATGTGTTCTTCAGCTTTACGCTTAGATTCCAACGCTTTCGCTTCATCCAAATCACGACCACGGATAGCTGTATCTGCCAGTACAATGACGCCTGTAGGCTGAACTTCGAGAATACCACCTGAAAGGTAGATAAACTCTTCTTCACCCGATGTTTTTACGACACGTACCATGCCCGGTTTTATGGCAGTTAATAACGGGGTATGCTGCGGATAAATACCGAGCTCACCTTCGCTACCAGTTACCTGAATATGTTTGACTTCGCCGTCATATAAATGCTTTTCAGCGCTGACAACTTTCAGGTGGAACGATGTATCGGCCATATCAACCTCCCGTCAGCCGTATTAAAGCTTCTTAGCTTTTTCTACTGCTTCTTCGATAGTACCAACCATGTAGAACGCCTGCTCTGGCAGGTGGTCATAATCACCGTTCAGAATACCTTTAAAGCCACGGATTGTGTCTTTTAGGGAAACGAACTTACCTGGTGAACCGGTAAATACTTCAGCAACGAAGAATGGCTGAGATAGGAAGCGCTGGATCTTACGCGCACGCGCAACAACCAGTTTATCTTCTTCTGACAGTTCATCCATACCTAAGATAGCGATGATGTCTTTCAGTTCCTGATAACGTTGCAGGATAGACTGAACACCACGAGCAACATCATAGTGCTCTTGGCCAACTACCAGTGGGTCTAACTGACGACTGGTTGAATCCAGTGGGTCAACCGCAGGGTAGATACCTAACGAAGCAATTTGACGGCTCAGTACCACTGTCGCATCTAAGTGAGCAAAGGTGGTTGCTGGGGATGGGTCTGTTAAGTCATCCGCAGGTACGTATACCGCCTGAACAGAGGTGATAGAACCTGTTTTGGTTGAAGTAATACGCTCTTGCAGAACACCCATCTCTTCAGCCAATGTTGGTTGGTAACCTACCGCTGATGGCATACGACCTAACAGTGCTGATACTTCTGTACCGGCTAAGGTGTAACGATAGATGTTATCGACGAATAACAGTACGTCACGGCCTTCATCACGGAATTTCTCAGCCATAGTCAGACCAGTCAGTGCAACACGCAGACGGTTTCCTGGTGGCTCATTCATCTGACCGTAAACTAACGATACTTTGTCAAGAACGTTAGAATCTGTCATTTCATGATAGAAGTCGTTACCCTCACGAGTACGCTCACCAACACCAGCAAATACAGAGTAACCTGAGTGCTCGATCGCGATATTACGGATCAATTCCATCATGTTAACTGTTTTACCAACACCCGCACCACCGAACAGACCGACTTTACCACCTTTAGCAAATGGACAGATTAAGTCCATAACTTTGATACCGGTTTCAAGCAGTTCTTGAGAGTTTGATAACTCTTCGTAAGTTGGTGCTTCACGGTGGATTGACCAACGCTCTTCGGTTTCAATCTCACCTTTCATATCAATAGGTGTACCCAGAACGTTCATGATACGTCCTAAAGTCGCTTTACCTACTGGTACTTCAATTGGGTGGCCTAAATCTTCAACCTTTAAGCCACGGCTTAAACCGTCTGATGTACCCATTGCGATACAACGAACGATACCACCGCCTAACTGTTGCTGAACTTCCAGCACCAGTTTTTCTTTACCATTCATAACCTCAAGAGCGTCGTATACTTTAGGGACGCTATCCTGAGGGAACTCGGCGTCCACTACGGCGCCGATTACCTGGACAATCTTTCCAGTAGCCATCTTGAATCCTCTACGTAATTCGTAAACCTAGCTGTTATACCGCGGCTGCACCAGATACAATTTCTGTCAGTTCCTGAGTAATGCTTGCTTGGCGTGCTTTGTTGTACACCAATTGCAGTTCTTTAATCAGATTACCACCGTTATCTGTAGCGGCTTTCATCGCGACCATTCGTGCTGCCTGCTCACTCGCTAAGTTCTCTACGACGCTCTGATAAACCTGCGATTCAATATAACGACGCAGTAAAGTATCCAGTAACGTCTTAGGATCAGGTTCGTACAGATAATCCCAAGATTTTTCTTTCAGTTCTTCATCATCACCTGGTGGTAATGGTAAAACTTGCAGAATTTTAGGCTCTTGGGCCATGGTATTGATGAACTTATTTGCCACCACATACAGTTTATCTAAACGACCTTCGTCATAAGCCTGCAACATGATATTGACTGGGCCGATAAGGTCAGATAGTTGCGGATCATCACCCATACCTGTTACTTGACCGACAACATTCCCACCTACAGAGGCAAAGAATGAAACGGCTTTAGAACCAACAAGGGCTAAATCTACTTCTACACCTTTATCAGACCACTCTTTCATGTCTGCCAGCAGTTTTTTGAACAAGTTAATGTTCAAACCACCACACAAACCACGGTCGGTCGAAACAACCAGGTACCCGACACGTTTAACTTCACGCTCTTCGAGGTATGGATGTTTATATTCCAGATTCCCTAACGCAAGGTGACCAATCACACTGCGCATGGTTTCTGCATAAGGACGGCTGGCTGCCATGCGTTCCTGCGTTTTACGCATTTTCGACGCGGCGACCATCTCCATCGCTTTAGTGATCTTCTGTGTGTTTTGCACACTGGCGATCTTCGAACGTATCTCTTTTGCGCCGGCCATTTCTGCTTCTCCTCATGAACCAGACGGCCTAATGATCATTATTAGGCCGAATAGTTATTACCAGGACTGAGTCGCTTTGAAGTTGTCTAGCACGCCTTTCAGCTTCGCTTCGATTTCTTCATTATAAGTACCGGTCTGGTTGATTTCTTTCAGTAAATCAGCATGTTCACGAGAAGCATAAGCTAATAAAGCCGCTTCAAATGGCACAACTTTTGAAATTTCAACATCTTCCAGATAACCACGTTCTGCAGCAAACAGAGATAAAGACTGTTGTGCGACAGACATTGGTTCGTACTGTTTCTGTTTCAGCAATTCAGTCACTTTCTGACCGTGGTTCAATTGTTTACGGGTAGCATCATCCAGATCTGAAGCGAACTGAGAGAATGCTGCCAGCTCACGATACTGCGCAAGTGCAGTACGGATACCACCAGAAAGTTTCTTCATAATCTTAGTCTGAGCTGCACCACCTACACGAGATACGGAGATCCCTGGGTTAACAGCTGGACGGATACCTGCGTTAAACAGGTTAGATTCTAAGAAGATCTGACCATCGGTAATAGAGATTACGTTCGTAGGAACGAATGCAGAAACGTCCCCTGCTTGCGTTTCGATAATAGGTAACGCAGTCAGTGAGCCGGTTTTACCTTTAACTTCACCGTTAGTAAAGTTTTCTACATACTCAGCGCTAACGCGCGCTGCGCGCTCCAATAAACGGGAGTGCAGATAGAAAACGTCACCAGGGTAAGCTTCACGTCCAGGTGGACGACGAAGTAACAGTGAAATTTGACGGTATGCGACAGCCTGTTTAGACAGGTCATCATAAATAATCAGAGCATCTTCACCACGGTCACGGAAGTATTCACCCATTGCACAACCCGCATAAGGAGCAAGGTATTGCAACGCTGCTGATTCTGATGCAGAAGCAACAACAACAATGGTGTTTTCTAACGCGCCATGCTCTTCTAATTTACGAACAACGTTCGAAATAGTCGATGCTTTCTGACCGATAGCGACATAAATACATTTAATGCCAGAGTCACGCTGATTAATAATCGCATCGACAGCCAGAGCAGTTTTACCTGTTTGGCGGTCACCGATGATCAATTCACGCTGACCACGACCAATTGGGATCATGGCGTCAACGGATTTATAACCCGTCTGTACAGGTTGGTCGACTGATTGACGGTCGATAACACCTGGAGCAATCATCTCAACAGGTGAGAAGCCATCATGCTCTACAGCACCTTTACCATCAATAGGTTCACCCAGTGTGTTAACTACACGACCAAGTAGACCACGGCCAACTGGAACTTCCAGAATACGACCTGTACATTTAACTTTCATGCCTTCTGCTAAGTCAGCATAAGGACCCATCACAACCGCACCAACAGAGTCGCGCTCTAAGTTTAATGCGATAGCGAAACGGTTACCCGGCAGTGCGATCATTTCACCCTGCATAACTTCGGCTAAACCGTGGATACGAATGATACCGTCACTAACGGAAACAATCGTACCTTCATTGTGAGCTTCACTCACTACATTGAACTGAGCAATGCGCTGCTTGATCAGTTCGCTGATTTCAGTGGAATTCAGTTGCATATGCTCCAGTCCCCTTAAGACTGCAAGACGTCAGTTAATCGCTCTAAACGGCCACGAACACTACCGTCGATGACAAGGTCACCGGCGCGTATAATCATGCCTGCGATAACGGACTTATCAATTTTGCAATTCAGCTTCACTTTGCGTGATAGACGTTTTTCCATCGCTGCAGAAATGTTAGCTAGCTGCTGTTTAGTTAGCTCAATGGCAGAAGTGACTTCAACATCAACCGTTGACTCGAGTACTGCGCGCAATTGAATAAATTGGCTCAATACTTCCGGCAATGTTGATAAACGGTCATTCTCAGCCATAACACGAATTAAGTTCTGAGCATGTTCATCAATTTGATCGCCACAAAGGTCGATAAAGATGTCAGCCAGTTTTTCTGATGCTAAAGAACCAGAAAGTAATTCGGTTACCTGCTCATTGCGTGCAACTTCAGCGGTGAATGCCAGCATAACCTGCCATTTATCGACAGCCTGGTTTTCCACAGCAAAGTCAAAAGCTGCTTTGGCGTAGGGGCGAGCTACCGTTGCTATTTCAGACATGCCCCTCCCTCCTTACAGTTCAGCGACCAGTTTATCAACGATGTCGCTATTAGCAGCTTCATCCACGGAACGTTCAATAATTTTCTCGGCACCAGCGATAGCCAGCATAGCGACTTGTTTACGAAGTTCTTCACGAGCACGTTTACGCTCTGCTTCCAATTCGGATTGAGCTTGTGCAACGATCTTACTACGTTCTTGCTCTGCTTCAGCTTTAGCTTCTTCAATCATTTGAGTGCGTTGTTTATTCGCAGACTCAATGATTGCTTGTGCTTCAGCTTTTGCTTTCGCTAACTGTTCGCCTGCATCGGCTTTCGCTAAATCTAAGTCCTTTTTCGCACGTTCTGCAGAAGATAAACCGTCAGCAATTTCTTTTTGACGTTTTTCAATGGCCGCCATAATTGGTGGCCATACATATTTCATGCAGAACAAAACAAACAGGACAAATGCGATGGCCTGGCCGAGGATTGTTGCATTTAAATTCACAGCACAATACCTCTTTCTTGGTTATTAACTAACTTGATGTTTTTACTGCTCATCACCATCATTAGGCGACAGCAAACATCACGTAAAGGCCCAGACCCACAGCAATCATTGGGATGGCGTCAACCAGACCCATAACGATAAAGAACTGTGTACGCAGAAGAGGGATCAGATCAGGCTGACGAGCAGCACCTTCTAAAAATTTGCCTCCGAGGATTCCGATACCGATTGCAGCACCGATTGCAGCTAAACCCATCATAATAGCGGCAGCCATGTACAGCAGATCCATACTCAGGTTTTCCATGACAGTCTCCAGTTTGTTTCAGTTATTTCTTTAAAGAGTTAATAATTAATGTTCTTCAGATGCCATCGACAGATAAACAATCGTTAGAACCATGAAAATAAAGGCTTGTAACGTAATAATCAGTATGTGGAATATCGCCCAAGGTAGGCTTAATAACCACTGTGACCACCACGGTAACAGACCAGCAATAAGAATAAAGATCAGTTCACCCGCATACATGTTACCAAACAGTCGAAGACCGAGTGAAACAGGTTTTGATAGCAGGCTTACCCCTTCCAGAATTAAGTTGATTGGAATAAATACAGGGTGATTAAAAGGCTGTAACGTCAGCTCTTTAGTAAACCCTTTTACGCCCTTCATCTTAATGCTGTAGAAGAGAATCAGGATAAATACACCAATTGCCATCGAAAGAGTGATACTCACGTCAGCAGTCGGAACGATGCGTAACGCTGGTAACCCTAAGATGTGTTCACCGATATACGGGATAAAATCAATTGGTAATAAATCCAGGGCATTCATTAACAGCACCCAAACGAACACAGTCAATGCCAAAGGTGCAATGACTTTGCTCTTCCCGTGATACATATCACGAACGCTGCTATCAACGAAACCAATGACCATTTCTACTGCAGTCTGGAATTTTCCCGGTACGCCACTGGTTGCTTTTACTGCTACTTTTCTAAATATCCATAGGAACAAAAGCCCCATGAGTACAGAGAAGAAAAGTGAGTCAATATTTAACACCCAGAATGATGGCGTATTTTCAGCATGGGGATTGACCAACTCGAAAGTACGTAGGTCCAACTGAAGGTTATTCAGATGTCCACCTATGTAGTCTCTAGTGGTTAATGCTTCTCCTGATGCAGACATGATGCCAATTACCCTTTTGTTGTTAAAAACGCTAACCGTTTATGACGGCTGGTGCAACGACCTGCATAACAAGCACCGCTAAGTAGGTCATGACCAGTGGTGCAAATGCCGCTTTAAACACTCCTAAAGCAACTATCAGCAAGGCTATTGATAATATAACCTTCAACCCTTCACTGAAAGCAAAAAGCCAGTTTATGCGAACTGAAGCTTCATTTTCATCTACTTTTTGTAAGCGTAGTAATAATAAAAATGCAATATTGGGTAACCAACATGCAATTCCACCTAAAAAAGCAGAAAAGCTCCAGTCTGTACTCTTAAAGTAGAAACCCGCACTGAGAATAACAAAAGTCATAAACTGCAAAAATAACAGTTTCAGTGCAACTTTCCCGCTGTAGAGGGAGACAGACATGACGTTTGTATTCTCCAGACTCGCTATCGTAAAAGGTATTACTGAATAATGTATCAAACTGTCTTTGCTATAAAGTGTCAAGTGACAAAAACGAGCAAATTATACGGGGCGTGGCAATGAATTCAATCAATAAGTAGCGAAAAAGTGAAGAATAATTTAAATT
>NZ_CAWPAV010000168.1:0-1651 GCF_963885725.1 Proteus sp. G4380 | reverse complement strand
TGATTCAGACATCAGTCTGAACGCAGTAGGGATCCACGTCCTTTAGGGCGTGGAGGATGTCAACTTTAGAAAAAAAAGGCTATTGTGTCAGTTGTTATAGTATGCCAGAAAAAGGGGAGCTTTATGTATCCAGTTGATTTACATGCACATACCATTGCGAGTACACATGCTTATAGTACGGTTAGCGAATATTTTCAACAAGCTAAAAAGAAAGGGATTAAGCTATTTGCGATTACAGATCATGGTCCCGATATGGATGACGCTCCTCATGAATGGCATTTTTCAAATTTGCCGGTGATCCCCAGAATGGTCGATGGTGTTGGTATTCTTTATGGCATCGAAGCAAATATCAAAAATATAAAAGGTGAAATCGACTGTACTGAGAAGATGAGTAAAAAATTAGATATTGTACTCGCTGGTTTTCATGATCCTGTTATGGGATCACTAGGTATGGTTGATAATACTAAAGCGCTTATTGCAACAATAAGTAGTGGTTTAGTACAGGTGATCACCCATCCGGGAAACCCTAAATATCCTATAGATATTAAGGAAGTCGCAAAGGTTGCTGCTGAGTTCAATGTTGCATTAGAAATGAATAATTCTTCTTTTATACATTCTCGAGTAGGAAGTGAGAAAAACTGCATTGAAATAGCGAAAGCGGTGCTTGATGCCGGAGGTTTAATTGCGCTAGGCTCCGATTCACATATTGCATCATCTTTGGGGAATTTTGAGCGAGTATTAGAAGTATTGGCGGAGATCCAATTTCCACAACAGAAGATATTGAATACATCACCAAGAAAGGTGCTTGATTTTTTACAAGCTCATGGCAAAAAAGAGATCACAGCGTTTCAACATCTTTGAGATAGTGAAAAAGCTTAAAAGCTAGCATTATTAAATGTTAGCTTTTTTCAAGTATCTTATTTGCTCGAGATTGTGCATCGTGTTAGTTAAGCTAACTTGCTTAAAAGCATTGTTTTATAGTTATGATGCTCTTGCTCACTATCATTAAAGCCAAATTGATATGCTAAGTTATGTAACTGTAATTTATAGTCAGCAAGTTTACTCTCATCATCAGTCATAATAGCAAATTCAGCAAAGTAACCAAGATTGTCTAATTTATCGATAGTGATATGAAATTGCTCTAGAAAGTAGATTTGACGGGATTTTGTATAGTTTAAAATACAGTGATAACCTAATGTTTTAAACATCGAAACCGTTTTTTCTGCATCTTCTATTTTTACTGCTTCACATTGGGCTTGTTCTGGGCCTTTTACAATTAATAAATTGATACCAGAGGGGATCATTTTTCTTACGCATAAACTTATAGAGGGAGCAGGGAAAGGCGTATTGGGATGTTCTAAATACCAATCTGTTTCATCATTTTTCGATATAAATAAAGTTGCTCCAGCGAGTTGTAATGCATCAATAAAATCTTGAGGTCGTTTTAAGTGGTATTTCAATTCTGCTTCAAATTTACCTTGAAAGTGTTCAGACATCTCTTTTCCTTATCAATTGATTATTCAATATAGCATTATTTATTGTTTGTTGTTCATATTAAAGAATAACCCTAAGATTTAACTGGGTTATAAATATTGTTATTAAATTTAAAATATAGCAAATGATAAATTGAATATTGTATAAATAGTGATAA
>NZ_CAWPAV010000167.1:0-24822 GCF_963885725.1 Proteus sp. G4380 | reverse complement strand
ATTGCAAATATACTTCATAAGTGTGGTTTAAAAAATCTAAAGAGAGCATTGGCTCCCTTTAGAATGTAACTATTCATTATTTAAAATAACGTATCGTGTAGTTTTCTGACAATATTATCTGCATCTTTGCCATCCACTAATAAACATAAGTTATGGGTACTCGCACCATGACTTATCATTCTAATATTATAATCCTCTAAAGTGCCAAAAATCTGGCTTCCTAAGCCATTGACTTGCGATAGTGAATTACCAATGATAGCGACCAATGCCAGATCTTCTTCTACTTCCACGCGACATAATGCGGATAATTCTGTTAATAAAGCATTAGTTAACAGACTGCCTGATGAGCTAGTGGTACCTGTGGTATCCAATGTTAAAGCAATACTGACTTCTGATGTGGTTATCACATCAACCGAAATATGGTGGCGTGATAAAATGGTAAATATTTCTGCCAAAAAACCACGGGCATGAAGCATTTTCAAACTATGCAGGGTAAGTAGTGTCTGGTTTCTACGTAGTGCAATGGCACGAAACACAGGCGGATTATCAGTTTGTGCACAAACCAATGTGCCACCTTCTTCTGGTGCTTTGCTTGAGCCGACAAACACAGGAATACCACTACGCACTGCAGGTAATAACGTTGCGGGATGGAGAATTTTAGCACCAAAGGTTGCCATTTCAGCCGCTTCATCAAAAGCAATATGATCAATACGATGTGCTTGCGGGACTATTCTTGGATCAGTGCTATAAATACCAGGCACATCAGTCCAAATATCGACACGTGACATCCCTAATGCTTCACCAATCAGTGCCGCAGTATAATCACTTCCGCCACGCCCTAAGGTGGTGGTTTTTCCTTTAGGCTCTTGTCCGATAAAACCTTGGGTAACAATCACGGTTTCTGTTAAACGGGGCTGAATTAAACTTTGTGTTAACTCAGTTAATTGCGCCATATCTGGCTCAGCATGACAAAACAGATCGTTGGTTTTCATCACTTTTCTGACATCAAACCAATCTGCACTTATTCCTTTTTCACGTAACAGTTCAACAAACAATAACGTTGACATCAATTCACCGTGGCTGACTAACTCATCGGTTAACGCATCAGAAGTTGCCAAGGCTGCCGCTTCTGACAGCATTTCAATATTTTCCAATAAGCGGTTTATTTCTTGAGAAATAATTTCTGCTTGTGATAGTTGATTGATGATGGCGTATTCAATATCACGAACTTGAGCCAATAAAGCGGCTCTTTGTGTTGCTTCAACACCTGTCGCAAGTTCGATAAGCAAATTGGTGATCCCCGCTGAAGCAGAAAGAACCACCACACGGACTGATTTCTGTTTTAAGATAATATCTGCACACTTTTCCATCGCCGCAAAATTTGCCACGCTAGTGCCACCAAATTTGGCGATAGTAAAAGGTGATGAAGGTGTTGCAGTATTATCTTTCATTGTTGTATTCCTTTAGTCCCAGTGAGATGTTAAACACAGTTAGGAATATCGGTTATTGCCAAAAGAGTCAATCAAGAGTGAAGGATAATCAATTTAATTAATAATCACTCAAAGATTATCGGTTTTGCCTATGTAAGTAATTAATACTAGATTTGTTGAATGGTTTTGACGAATATCATCAAATAAGAAAGAATTGACCGTAACTATTAAATGACAGGCTACAATCTGAGAGTATCGGATTGTAATCTTAAGAGAGTATTGTGAATGAAAAATGTAAACCCAACTCATACCTTAGCTTGGAAGGCATTAGAAGACCATTTTGCCGTGATGAAAGATACAGAAATGAAAACACTGTTCTCTCAAGATCCATCACGCTTTAACACCTTTTCAAGAACGTTTTCAGACCAAATTCTAGTCGATTTTTCAAAAAACCGTATCACCCAAGAAACATTAGATAAATTACAGGCTCTGGCTAAAGAGTGTGATGTTGCTGGTGCGATAAAGAGCATGTTTAGCGGTGAAAAAATCAACTGTACGGAAGATCGTGCGGTACTCCACACCGCATTACGCAACCGTAGCAATACACCGGTTATGGTCGATGGCAAAGATGTGATGCCAGAAGTCAATGCTGTATTGCATAAAATGAAAGTATTTAGTGAGCGTGTGATTAGTGGTGAATGGAAAGGTTACACAGGTAAAGCGATTACTGATGTGGTCAATATCGGTATTGGTGGTTCTGATTTAGGCCCGTATATGGTGACAGAAGCACTGCGCCCTTATAAAAACCACTTGACCATGCATTTTGTTTCTAATGTTGATGGTACACATATTGCAGAAACCTTGAAAAAATGCGATCCAGAAACAACGCTATTCTTGATTGCTTCAAAAACCTTTACCACACAAGAAACCATGACTAATGCACACTCTGCAAGAGATTGGTTCTTATCTGCGGCTAAAGAGAGTGCTTTTGTCGCGAAACACTTTGTTGCGTTATCAACTAATAGTGCTGAAGTAGAAAAATTTGGTATTGATACCGCAAATATGTTTGAGTTTTGGGATTGGGTTGGTGGCCGCTACTCATTATGGTCAGCAATTGGTTTATCCATTGTATTATCTATTGGTTATGACAACTTTGAGCAGTTACTGTCTGGTGCTCATGCTATGGATAATCACTTTAGAACCACTGAAGCTGAAAATAATATTCCGATGATATTGGCGCTTATTGGCATTTGGTATAACAATTTTTTTGGTACCGAAACTGAAGCGATTCTGCCATACGATCAATATATGCACCGTTTTGCTGCTTACTTCCAACAAGGTAATATGGAATCCAATGGTAAATATATCGACCGTGATGGAAACAAAGTCAGTTACCAAACCGGACCTATTATTTGGGGAGAGCCGGGGACTAATGGCCAGCATGCGTTTTATCAATTAATTCATCAAGGAACCAAACTGATCCCTTGTGATTTTATTGCACCAGCGATCAGCCATAATCCATTATCTGATCATCATGCAAAACTAATGTCGAACTTCTTTGCACAAACCGAAGCATTAGCATTTGGTAAAACTCGTGAGCAAGTCGATGCAGAGTTTGCCTCAGCAGGAAAAGATCCTGCAACCATGGGATATGTGGCACCATTTAAAGTGTTTGAAGGGAATCGTCCCACCAACTCCATTCTTTTAAAAGAGATCACTCCCTATTCATTAGGCGCGTTAATTGCGATGTATGAACATAAAATCTTTGTACAAGGTGTAATTTTCAATATCTTCACCTTTGACCAATGGGGCGTTGAGTTGGGCAAACAATTAGCTAATCGCATATTGCCAGAGTTAAAAGGTAAGGAAAGTGTTAACAGTCATGATAGTTCAACAAATAATTTAATTAATCGTTACAAAGCATGGCGTTAAGAGAATAAATTAAGTGTGATTAAGCGCTTATAACCAAGGAGGTTGATGGTGACCTCCTTTGTTTTTTCTCAATTTGAGTGAATTCTGATTATCTTTTAACGTTTTTTTAGATTATTTATACGAAATGTTATCAGCTTTTAACTTCCTATCGCTACATCATGATATCCTTAGTGCATAATGATTTATAAAGTTAGGATCATCATAGTTGTGATGATGAAAGAATGTTTAAAAAATCCATAATTACTCACGCACCTATTCACTGGTTATCAGATGAAGAGCGTGAAGAAGTCGCAGAAAATACCTTAAGTTGGCTGCTGGAATTAGGTTCAATGACACGACGTTTTGAGCAACATTGCCATCAAGTGACGGTAATGCCATATCAAGAAGGTTTTATTGAATATATCGAGCCTGCTGATGAACAAAAGTGTTTACCTTATAGCCGACGCTATTGGCTAAGAGAAATCGTCCTTTGTGGGGATAATGTACCTTGGTTATTAGGGCGAACATTAGTGCCGGAAGAGACATTAACGGGTGAAGATCGCCAATTAGTGAATTTGCGTACGGTGCCATTAGGACGTTATCTGTTCCAGGAAACAACCTTAAGTCGTGATTTTATTCATATTGGGCAACAAAATGGACATTGGTTACGTCGTTCCCGTTTCCAGCTTTCAGATAAACCTTTATTATTAACTGAGGTGTTTTTGCCTGCATCACCTGTATATAAGCAGTAGTTAGGGGGAGCT
This sequence comes from Proteus sp. G4380, assembly GCF_963885725.1. NCBI lineage: Bacteria > Pseudomonadati > Pseudomonadota > Gammaproteobacteria > Enterobacterales > Morganellaceae > Proteus > Proteus sp. G4380. The sequence continues at coordinate 20,717 of NZ_CAWPAV010000167.1, read as the reverse complement.
AAAATTGGAGGGAAGTATGACGCACAATAAATGGCAGGCGTATAGCCGTTTAATGCGTATAGATAAGCCTATTGGAGCGCTATTATTACTTTGGCCAACGTATTGGGCATTATGGATCGCCGCTAAAGGCTTTCCTGACTGGCATATCCTAATTGTATTTACTCTAGGTGTGTTTTCCATGCGTGCCGCTGGGTGTGTAATAAATGACTTTGCTGACAGAAAAATTGATGGCAACGTTGAACGAACTAAAAATAGACCATTACCTAGTGGTGCTGTAACGGAGAAAGAGAGCAAGATTATCTTTATTGTCTTGGTGCTGTTTTCGTTTGGATTAGTGCTTACGTTAAACACCATGACCATTTGGTTATCTATTGCCGCACTTGCACTCGCATGGTTTTATCCTTTTGTAAAACGTTTTAGTAATTTGCCTCAATTAATTTTAGGTATGGCCTTTGGTTGGTCTATCCCTATGGGATTTGCTGCAGTTTCTGAAACACTACCTTTAGTATGTTGGTTACTCTTTTTGGTCAATATTATCTGGTCTGTTGTGTATGACACTCAATATGCCATGGTCGATCGCAATGATGATTTAAAAATAGGGGTGAAATCGACAGCCATTCTGTTTGGTCGTTACGATAAAATCATTATTGGTATTTTACAGTTAGTGATGTTGGCATTATTAGTGGCGATTGGCGTTTTGCTGAATATGAAAGGGATCTATTATTGGTCATTGTTACTCGTGACAGCCCTGTTTATTTATCAACAGAAATTAATTGCTGAACGGGAAAGATCCCCTTGTTTTCAAGCGTTTATGAATAATAATTATGTTGGTTTTGTTTTATTCGCAGGTATTTTATTTAATTATTTCTAATAAATATATTACCAGCACTAGCTGAGCACTGAAGTTGCATAAAAATAAAAGGGATAAGCCAATTGCTTATCCCTTTTCTATTACTGATTATAGCGCGATTTGCTATTAAGCAACTACTTATCCATGTTGGATTCAGGGTTTTCCTCAATCGCTTGTGCTGAATTGTTATCTTCAGTAACGCCTACACTCTCAATGGTTAAACGAATTTCTGGTGACATTAATTTCGCAATAACTTGGTAAAGTGCAGAGGCATCTGCTTTGAGGATATCTTCATTATCTTTGAGATAACCTTCTTCACGCAGTGTAGAAACTAAAGTGGAGAAAACCGCTTTATCAAAGAACTCAGGTGCGTTAATACCATGCAATACAGAAAGTCGTTGCGCCAAAATGCGGCTTTCTCTTTCTAATAGTGCACGGCTAATTTCAGGAGCAAAATTGAGTAGAGAGAGCGTAATACCATAACGCTGTAGCGTTTCTCTAACACTTGCTGCTAAAAGCTGTAATGGGCGAATACGTGCTGGATTGATCCGTAATATGCCATCATCAGCACAGCAAATTAGACGTTGGCGACAAAGCTCACTAATCAGTGTATTAACCACATCAGGTAACTCCTCTTTTTCATAGCGAATAAACAACTCAGCTTTGATAAGAGGGAAAATTAATTCTATCTGTTTCATTAAGTCATCACGGTGAATACGCTCGTGATGCAAGACAATGCTCGCAATTAATGATGGTGTAACCATTAAGTGAATGGTGTTATTGCGATAATAAGTCATCAATACGGCACTTTCACGAGGCAATATAATAATATCACCAAGACTATCCTGCTCAACTTGGAATTTATCTGTTTGCAAGGCGTGTGCTAATAATGTCTCTGAGCTTTTATCGGGGACAACCATATCTGATGAGTAAGGCACATTACGCAGTAACTGTAGATAACAATCTATTTGCTCTAATAATTGTTCTTTAGTTAATGCTCGCTGACGGGACGCTAGCAACGCCGTAGAGACAAGGTTAATCGCATTAATCGAAGCGGCATTATTAATATTGACCATAATATTATCCGCTAACGCACTAACTGCAGGATTTAACCAGCTTGGACGTTGTGGCTCAATGGGATCAATATCATCGCGCCAGTCAGGCACTGCCTGATTAAGGTATTGTGATAGCGAAATAGGTTCACCAAAATTGACATAGCCTTGACCAAGGTTACGTAGTTTACGCAATCCTCTGATCATCTGCATAAAACCTTCTTTCTCTTTTGTCGCACCACGCAACTCTTTGGCATAAGTGGCAACTTCCATGACATGCTCATAGCCAATATAAATGGGAACGATGGAAATAGGGCGTGTCTCACCACGTAACATGGCTTGCACGGTCATTGACAGCGTCCCTGTTTTAGGATCTAACAGTCGACCTGTACGGGAGCGTCCACCTTCAACAAAATATTCAATAGAGTAGCCTCGAGAGAATAATTCACCTAAATATTCCCGGAAGATGGTTGAATAAAGTTTATTTCCTTTAAAGGTTCGACGAATAAAGAAAGCCCCTAAATGGCGGAAAATCGGTCCTGCTGGCCAGAAATTAAGGTTAATACCCGCAGCAATATGTGGGGGAACCAATCCTTGATGATAAAGTACATAGGAAAGCAATAAGTAGTCCATATGACTACGGTGACAAGGTACGTAGACAATTTCATGTCCATCTTGCGCAAGTTGGCGCACACGTTCTGCATTAAAAACGTTGATACCTTGATAGAGCTTATTCCATGTCCAGCTTAATACACGATCAGTCATTCGTACCGCTTCATAAGAGAAATTAGCGGCGATCTCTTCCATGATATCAGTGGCATTTTTACGTGCTTTATCAAGCGTAATTTTTTTCGCTTTTGCTTCATCTTCAATGGCTTTTTCAATGGCTTTGGATGCCAATAGTTTATTGAAGAGATCTTGGCGTGCAGGTAGTTTTGGGCCAACTGCTGCTAAACGCTGACGTGAAAAGTGAATACGTGCCACACGCGCAAGTTTTCGAGCAATGCTGGTATCGGTTCCATGTTCATTCGCCATTTGGCGCATGGATACGGTCGGCGAGAAACGGACAAAACTATCTCGACCTAGCCAGAGGATGGCAATAAATTTTTGGATCCCATTTAATAAGCGCAAATGGGGGACACCATTATGACCTTCTCGACCCGGTGAGCGACCGAACATCACTGAAGCAGGTAACATTTCAATATCAAGATGCGGATTGTTACGATGAGCATCAAGATAAGCATGGAATGTTTTCACTGAATCTTTACGCGGATCGGGAGAGTAGTAACGGAATACTCTAGGACCATCGTCAATAAAGACGTAGGCTGGCAGTTTGGTTCCGTTAATTTCTATGGGTTGCAGAGGATCTGGCAAGCCAAGAGATAAACATTGCTGACGTAATGTCAGTAAGTCTGCTTTAGAGTGATAAGGCAGAACATAAAGGAAAGATCGCGACGTATCTAAGCCTAACTCAGTGATAGGATCAGTCGGAACTCGTTTACTTTTTACCAACAATTTCAGTGGTAAATTCAATGTGTTATAATATAGTTTACGCCAAGCTGACATAAATAGTTGTAGCCTCTTATTAGCAATACTTCGAAAGCATAACAGAAAGTCTTTCGTAGATCTGTGGTGCTGTGACAATATTAATAGAGAAAAGTGGCAAAATAATCGTTTGTTTTCGATAGAGTTTATTATGGCTAATCAAAATAAAGGTCTTACCCGAATCATTAAAGCTGGTGGCTATTCATATCAGGGCTTACGCGCCGCTTGGATCAATGAAGCCGCTTTTAGACAAGAAGCTATTGTGACCTTAATAGCAATTATCCTTGCATTTTTTATCGATGTCAGTGTTCTAGAGCGCATTTTATTGATTGGTTCAGTCGTCCTTGTCGTTATTTTAGAACTGGTCAATAGTGCTATAGAAGCTGTCGTCGATCGCATTGGTACAGAACGTCATGAATTATCAGGACGAGCAAAGGATATGGGATCAGCTGCCGTTCTCGTCGCTATTATATTGGGATTATTTACTTGGGGAACCATTCTTTGGCATCATTTTTTTGCATAAAGTAAAAAAAATCGACAATTGTCGAAAAATAATGCAAAGATGCGTGTTTTATATGCATTTGTAGTTCCCAATCGGCATATACCTGTATATACTCACAGTCTGACTGTATAAACAAACAGGGGGCGGAATGAAAGCATTAACTGCAAGGCAGCAGCAGGTTTACGATTTGGTTCGTGATCACATTTCGCAAACGGGTATGCCACCAACACGGGCGGAAATCGCTTCCCAACTTGGTTTTCGCTCACCTAATGCGGCAGAAGAGCATTTAAAAGCACTTGCTCGCAAAGGCGTGATAGAAATTGTCTCTGGTGCGTCTAGAGGTATCCGTTTGCTACTTGAAGAAGAGCCTGAAGGCTTACCATTAATTGGGCGAGTTGCAGCCGGTGAACCACTTTTAGCGCAAGAGCATATCGAAAGCCATTATCAAGTTGATCCTATGCTTTTTAAACCGAGCGCAGATTTTTTACTGCGTGTTAATGGTATGTCGATGAAAGATATTGGTATTATGGATGGCGATCTACTTGCTGTGCATAAAACACAAGATGTCCATAATGGCCAAGTGATTGTCGCACGTATTGAAGATGAAGTAACTGTAAAACGATTTAAGAAAGTCGGTAGTAAGATAGAACTGCACGCAGAAAATCCAGAGTTTTCACCTATTATCGTTGATTTACGTGAGCAGAGCTTTACTGTGGAAGGATTAGCAGTAGGGGTTATCCGTAACGGCGAATGGCTGTAATTTGTATCTAATTCATTCAATACAAATTATTGTACCAGATGCGCCGAAGCCTCGTTCTCCAGTTCATCAGGGCGGGGAGAACGTCAAAAAGATGCAGATGATGTGTAAAAACATAAAATCATCTGCATTTTCTGTTTTTAATTTATACAAAAAAACATATGTTCCGCTGACTTTTATCTTTTATCTGCTTAACGAGGCTTATAGTCACCGGTTTTTTTCTGCTTAAGATTATCATCCATACTATGATCATGGTGACAACCTTCCGGATGTGTACAGGCTTGGGCTTCATGGCACTGAGCGCACAGCCCATGAATTTCAATCACACTATGGCGTAAATGAAAGCCATTATCTTTAGCGAGTGTGGTGATCGCCCCTTCAATTTTATGGCTACTTTTTTCTGTGACTGATAAGCAACGATCACAAATTAACATCACCGATGTATGCTCAGCATCATCAAAATGATGACAAAGCACATAGCTATTGGTGGATTCTATTTTGTGAATAAAACCTTGTTCAAGTAGAAATTCCAATCCACGATATACGGTAGGTGGTTTAGCTTGAGGCTCTACTTGGCGTAATAAATCTAATAAATCATAAGCGCTGATTGCGGTAGGTTGTTGCATGATCAGACGCAATACTGCCAGACGTTGTGAAGTCAGGCGAACACCTCGTTTCTGGCAGATCTTTTCTGCCTGAGCGAGCAATTTCTCTTCATTCATAGGATAGGATGCTCTCAGACGTGATTAATTACGATGATCTTACCATATTTTTTTTGAGCAAACCTTTGTGGAAAGTGGGATTTTGAGAAAATAACGCTATAAATTGTCATTATCAGTAAATCAAATCTAACCATGGTGAAAGGGGCTAATACTCATTCACAAGACTTATCTTAACGCCAATGATGAACGAGTAATAGTCAATGGGAAATAGACAAGGTGTGACAATATGATTGGCAAATGCGGGATAAGCATGAAACAAAGAAAAGCCCGTTAATGATATAACAGGCTTTAGCGTTTGATGTTATATGACTTAGAAGATAAGGTAAGTTCTTAAGTAACCGTCAGAACGGAATATCGTCATCAAAGTCCATTGGTGGTTCATTACTTGGCGCTGGTGCCGCTGCGGGTTGTTGTGCTGGGCGAGATGGTGCGCCACCACTAAACTGTTGTGATGCTTGTGGTTGCTGAGGTTGACCCCAACCGCCTTGGCCTTGTGAAGGTGCATTATCTTGACCACCACGGCCACCTAACATCTGCATTGTGCCACCGATATTCACCACAACTTCAGTGCTGTAGCGATCTTGACCACTTTGATCTTGCCATTTACGTGTTTGTAATTGACCTTCAATATAAACTTGTGAACCTTTACGCAGATACTCGCCAGCAATTTCTGCTAGTTTGCCGAAAATGACCACACGGTGCCATTCGGTTTTCTCTTTCATTTCACCGGTTTGTTTGTCGCGCCAGCTTTCTGAAGTTGCTAGTGTCAGATTTGCCACTGCACCACCACTTGGCATATAACGGATTTCTGGATCCTGCCCTAAATTACCGATAAGAATAACTTTGTTAACGCCTCTGCTCGCCATGTGAGGTACTCCTGCGAAAGTAAATTTTTTGAAATCATAAGCGATGAAGTTTATCACGTAAGCTAAAATTTGAATATGATGAGTAATGAATTTCTCCATTGAGAACAGGATCGACATTTTATTGTCTTAATATGGCAAATTTTCATTATCATTCAGTTTCAATATATATACTGTATATCCATTCAGCTAGTTTTGTGTCATAATTATCCGATTCTTTCTTTTTCGGCGACTCACTTAATCCGGGATATATTCATGGATAAAATCGAAGTACGGGGCGCTCGCACCCATAACCTAAAAAATATCAATTTGGTCATTCCTCGCGATAAACTTATTGTTATTACGGGACTTTCTGGCTCAGGTAAATCCTCTTTAGCCTTTGATACGCTTTATGCGGAAGGCCAACGGCGTTACGTTGAATCGCTTTCAGCTTATGCTCGTCAGTTTCTTTCCTTAATGGAAAAGCCTGATGTTGATCATATTGAAGGGTTATCGCCCGCTATTTCGATTGAGCAGAAATCGACATCACATAACCCACGCTCAACGGTCGGTACCATTACCGAGATCCACGATTACCTACGTCTATTATTTGCACGTGTGGGTGAACCGCGCTGTCCTGATCACGATATCCCTTTAGCGGCTCAAACGGTAAGCCAAATGGTGGATAATGTTTTAGCGCAACCTGAAGGTAAACGCTTAATGTTATTGGCGCCAATCGTAAAAGAGCGCAAAGGTGAGCATGTAAAATTACTCAATAATCTTGCTGCACAAGGCTATATTCGTGCTCGTATCGATGGTGAAGTGTGTGATTTATCAGATCCCCCTACCTTGGAGTTACAGAAAAAGCACACCATTGAAGTGGTCATTGATCGCTTTAAAGTTCGTGACGATCTGGCTCAACGTTTAGCAGAATCTTTTGAAACCGCATTAGAGCTTTCTGGCGGTACTGCTGTTATCTCTGATATGGACGATAGCAGTGCTGAAGATATTGTTTTTTCTGCAAACTTTGCCTGTCCTATTTGTGGTTATAGCATGAGTGAACTAGAGCCACGGTTATTCTCTTTTAATAACCCCGCAGGTGCGTGTCCTACTTGTGATGGTTTAGGGGTTCAACAATTTTTCGATCCTGATTTGGTGATCCAGAATCGAGAAATTTCTCTGGCCGGTGGTGCGATTAAAGGGTGGGATCGGCGCAATTTTTACTATTTCCAAATGTTGCGCTCATTAGGCGAGCACTATCATTTTGATGTTGAAGCCCCCTTTGACTCATTACCCGACAAGATCCAGAAAGTGATTTTATCCGGTTCAGGTAAAGAAAATATTGAATTTAAATACACCAATGATCGAGGGGATGTTGTGGTCCGCCATCATCCTTTTGAAGGGGTATTAAATAATATGGAGCGCCGCTATCGTGAAACAGAATCGAGTGCGGTGCGTGAAGAGTTAGCTAAATATATTAGCAATCGTCCTTGTGCCTCTTGTGGAGGTACTCGCTTACGTCGCGAAGCTCGCCATGTGTATGTTGAAAATACCACGTTACCTGAAATTGCGGATTACAGTATTGGTCATGCGATGAGCTTTTTCCAAAATCTAAAACTCAGTGGTCAGCGAGCGAAAATTGCCGAAAAAGTATTAAAAGAGATTGGTGACAGATTAAAATTCTTGGTCAATGTGGGATTAAATTACCTCACTCTTTCTCGTTCAGCGGAGACATTATCAGGCGGCGAAGCGCAGCGTATTCGCCTAGCAAGCCAAATTGGTGCTGGATTAGTTGGGGTAATGTATGTACTTGATGAGCCTTCAATTGGTTTGCATCAACGCGATAACGATCGCCTACTGGAAACGTTGATCCACTTGCGTGATTTAGGTAACACGGTGATCGTCGTTGAGCATGATGAAGACGCTATCCGTGCCGCTGATCATATTATTGATATTGGGCCGGGTGCTGGCGTTCATGGTGGTGAGATAGTCGCTCAGGGTACACTGGAAGATATTGTTAATAATCCCAACTCATTAACCGGTAAATTCTTAAGTGGCGAACGCCGTATTGCTATCCCTGAAAAGCGTGTTCCTGTTGATCGCGAAAAAATGCTCACTATTTTAGGGGCGAAAGGTAATAACCTAAAAAACGTTAATTTAAAAATACCTGTTGGTTTATTTACTTGTATTACTGGTGTATCTGGCTCGGGTAAATCAACCTTAATTAATGATACGTTATTCCCCATTGCTCAACGTCAATTAAATGGCGCCACTAATAGCGTGCCAGCACCTTATTTAGATGTTGAGGGATTAGAGCACTTTGATAAAGTGATTGATATTAACCAAAGTCCTATCGGTCGTACGCCACGTTCCAACCCTGCGACTTATACCGGAGTATTTACCCCGATCCGTGAACTTTTTGCTGGTGTACCAGAATCACGAACTCGCGGTTATACGCCGGGGCGCTTTAGTTTTAATGTGAAGGGGGGGCGTTGCGAAGCTTGCCAAGGCGATGGTGTATTAAAAGTTGAAATGCACTTTTTACCTGATGTGTATGTGCCTTGTGATCAGTGTAAAGGGCAACGTTATAATCGTGAAACCCTTGAGATTAAATATAAAGGGAAAAATATTCACGAAGCGCTAGATATGACAATCGAAGAAGCAAGAGAGTTTTTTGATGCGGTGCCTGCATTAGCGCGTAAGCTACAAACATTGATTGATGTGGGACTCTCTTATATTCGTTTAGGACAATCTGCCACTACGTTATCGGGTGGTGAAGCACAACGGGTTAAATTAGCCAAAGAGTTGTCAAAACGGGGTACAGGCCAAACCCTCTATATTTTGGATGAACCGACCACGGGTTTGCACTTTGCCGATATTGAGTTACTTCTTGATGTGCTCCATCAGTTGCGTGATCAGGGTAATACAATTGTGGTGATTGAGCATAACCTCGATGTGATCAAAACCGCTGACTGGATCGTTGATTTAGGGCCTGAAGGGGGCAGTGGAGGTGGTCAGATCTTGATATCCGGTACGCCAGAGCAAGTTGCTGACTTTGAAGGCTCCCACACGGCAAGGTTTTTGAAACCAATTTTAGAGCGCGGTTATTAATAGCACACGGTTTACGCACTTCTTGTCTAAACGCTACAAATTTTGTTTGTAGCGTTTTTCTTTATAAAAAGGAATTTGATATTTTATTAGAGAAATTAATTCTATTAGATAAAACTATTCTTTTTTCGTCAGTCACGCTGATAGCCGCTTTTTATATAATTAACACTCTTTTTATAAAAAAAAGAATAAATAGTTAATTCTGCTGTTTTATTACATTATTTTAACTAAATACGAGATAACAAAGCTAAATAGAAAGGATTATCATAGTATATCGTGATGCATAGCACAGTTTATTCATGGATTTGTTTCATTTGTTATACTTGACTATTATTGTATAACAATAGTGATATTGTGTTATATTTCAATGTGTTATGTGAATTAAAAGGTTGCCGTAGGGGGAAGGTTATTATTTACTGTTCCCTTTGAACAGATAATCCTACTTTTCTCCTTGTGAGAGAATTATTTCCCAAAACGTTTTCAGCTATCACGATTTATAACAACTTTTTTCTCCGCAATATTTCCTATCATTTACCCATAATAAAAATACCTGCAAAAAGTAAGGCTATTAGGTCATCGCAAAGTTAGATAGTTCTTTTTACCCCCAAAATTCGTTTTGCTATTAACAATTACAATATAAAAAGTGAGTACTAATATGGAAACGGCTTCCTCAAAAACAGAGACAACAAGCTATCCCGCAACTAGTGCTGGAGCTCGCCGAGCAGGTATGACAGAAGAACAATGGCGTGCAGCAATTAAATTTGACGGCAATGATGTGGGCTGGGTTATCATGAGTATCGGTATGGCTATCGGTGCAGGGATTGTTTTTTTACCTGTACAGGTTGGCTTAATGGGATTGTGGGTTTTCTTACTTTCCTCCGTGATTGGTTACCCCGCAATGTACCTTTTCCAACGCCTATTTATTAATACGTTGGCTGAATCTCCTGAGTGTAAAGACTACCCAAGCGTTATCACCGGTTATCTCGGTAAAAACTGGGGTATTTTATTAGGTGCACTCTATTTTGTGATGTTAGTGATTTGGATGTTTGTCTATTCCACAGCTATCACGAATGACAGTGCTTCTTATCTACAAACTTTTGGTGTGACTGACGGTTTATTATCAGAAAATCCGTTCTATGGTCTGATTTTAATCTGTGCGTTAGTGGCTATTTCTTCTCGTGGTGAACAATTACTGTTTAAGCTATCAAGCTTTATGGTAATGACAAAACTACTGGTTGTTGCGGCATTAGGTCTTTCAATGATTGGTATGTGGCATCTGTATAATGTTGGCGCATTACCACCTGCCGGACGTTTAATTAAAGAAGCCATTATCACACTACCTTTTACATTAACTTCTATTTTGTTTATCCAAACATTAAGCCCAATGGTTATCTCTTATCGTAGTCGTAACCAAAATCGTGAAGTAGCGCGTCATAAAGCATTACGTGCAATGAATATCGCTTTCGGTGTGTTGTTCTGTACGGTGTTTTTCTATGCGGTCTCCTTCACATTAGCAATGGGACATGATGAAGCAGTAAAAGCTTATGAGCAAAATATCTCTGCATTAGCGATTGCGGCAAAATTCTTCCCTGGTGGTTGGGTAACCGTAGTGAGTGTGATGCTGAATATTTTCGCAGTAATGACCGCATTCTTTGGTGTCTATCTCGGTTTCCGTGAAGCAACACAAGGGATTGTGATGAATATTCTGCAACGCATGATGCCCGTTGAAAAAATCAATGAAAAATGGGTACAAAACGGCATTATGATCTTTGCTGTGCTGTTAGCTTGGGGCGCCATTATTCTCAATGCACCAGTACTGAGCTTTACCTCAATTTGTAGTCCTATCTTTGGTATGGTCGGTTGTCTTATCCCTGCATACCTAGTGTACAAAGTACCGATGTTACATAAATACAAAGGCGCATCACTTTATCTGATTATCTTTACGGGTTTGCTACTTTGTGTTTCTCCGTTCTTGGCATTCTCATAGTCGTCAACTGCGGTTCGAGTTAGCTGTTATTAAAAACGATATTAATCCAAGGTGTTAGATTATGAGCCAGAACAATAATTCTCATTTATGGTCGCAGTTTATTCGTCAATTACGTGAAGGTGTTAAGCCAGCAGTAGGTTGCACTGAGCCGATTTCATTGGCATTAGCTGCGGCAAAAGCAACCGCATTATTAGCTGAGCCTGTTGTTGGTATTGAAGCGTGGGTTTCGCCTAATTTAATGAAAAACGGAATGGGCGTAACAGTACCAGGAACGGGAATGGCGGGATTACCCATCGCGGCTGCATTAGGGGCGACAGGAGGTAATCCAGATGCTGGCCTTGAAGTATTACTTACAGCATCACCACAAGCTATCGCTCAGGCTAAGACATTGGTTGCTGAAGGAAAAGTGACGGTTGGCGTGAAAACGCCATGTAGTGATGTACTCTACTCCGAAGCAAAAGTATATGGTCAGTCAGGTTATGCCATTGTCAGTATTGCTAAAGAGCATACCCATGTTGTGCGCTGTGAGTGTAATGGCAAAGTTGTTTTTGAGGATGATAAAACGAGTTTGACTCATGCCGGGGATAGCGTAGAAGAAAAGCCTTTTGCGACGGTTTGTGCTGAAGATATTTATCGCTTTGCACTCAATGTACCTATAGATCAAGTCGCCTTTATGCTTGATGCGGCTTATCTAAATGGTGCTTTATCAGAAGAAGGGCTAAAAAATAGTTATGGATTGGCGATAGGGCGGACGCTGGTTTCACAGCAAGAGAATGGCTTATTAGGTAAGGATTTACTGAGTGAAATCATGATAAGAACGTCTGCCGCTTCAGATGCACGTATGGGGGGCGCTGTATTACCTGCTATGAGTAACTCAGGCTCCGGTAATCAAGGCATTGCTGCGACATTGCCGGTAATGGTAGTTGCTGAATTTATTCAAGCAGATGACGAAACTTTATTACGGGCATTAGTTTTATCGCACTTAATGGCGATTTATGTTCATAGCCATTTCCCACCTCTGTCTGCATTGTGTGCGGCAACCACTGCATCAATGGGGGCGGCTGCGGGTATGGCATGGCTACTGACTAAAGACTTCACCACTGTAAGTATGTCAATCAACAGTATGATTGGTGATATTAGTGGCATTATCTGTGATGGCGCGTCGAATAGCTGTGCAATGAAAGTATCAAGTAGTGCAGCGAGTGCGTATAAAGCCGTTTTAATGGCGATGCAAAATCAAAGTGTAGCGGGCACTGACGGGATTGTCAGTGATGATGTTGATAGTTCAATTGCGAATCTCTGCGCATTAGCCAGTCGTGCAATGCAACATACAGATATTCAAATTATTGAGATCATGGAAGAAAAAGCACGCCGTAATGCTGGGGAAAAGCAGCAAGCTGTCAATGCATAAAAGGCAAAGACCTAAAAAGACAGTGAAAAATGTTGTAATGCAGTAAAGAAAATACCTGCTTATGAAAATAGGCAGGTATTTTTTTAAGCTAATATCAGCAACGAATGGTTGGTTATATTAATTAACTGACGGCTGCAAAGGCTTGTGCAATGCGCTGCACATTATTGTTATTGACACCCGCCATACAAACACGACCTGTACCAATCAGGTAAATACCAAACTCTTCACGTAATCTATCTACTTGCTCTGGTGAAAAGCCGGTATAACTGAACATACCGCGTTGTGTTAATAAGTGATCAAAGTTTTTCTCAGGTAATGCTTCTTTTAAGGCATTAACTAAAGTCACACGCATCTCTTTGATGCGGTCACGCATATGAGCCACTTCTTTTTGCCATTGTGCGGTTAATACATGATCTGATAAAACTTGATTAACCAGTTGTGCGCCATAGTTAGCAGGACTTGAATAGATACGACGTGCGCCCGCTTTTAATTGCCCTAATACATGCTCACACTCTTTCGCGTTATCACATACAATCGATAAGCCACCCGCCCGTTCCCCATAAATCCCGAAGATTTTAGAGAATGAGTTACTGACTAATACAGGTAACCCTGCTTTTGCCATAGCGCGAACCGCATAAGCATCATCATCTAAACTTTCAGCAAATCCCTGATAAGCAATATCAAGGAAAGGGATTGCTTGACGCGCTTTGAGGATCTCAATGACCTGATCCCATTGTGCTTTGGTGAGATCGGATCCTGTTGGATTATGGCAACATGGGTGCATCAGTACGATGCTTTTTTCAGGAAGTTTTTTAAAGCAATCTATTAATGCATCGAATTTGACCCCTTTGGTTTCGGGATCAAAATAAGGATAATAATTTACTTTAAAACCGGAGCCCGCAAAAATAGACGCATGATTGTCCCAAGTGGGATCACTGATCCAAACTTCAGAGCTTGGAAAATAGCGATGTAGAAAATCTGCGCCGACTTTTAGCGCTCCGGAGCCACCTAATGTTTGTATGGTAGCAATCTTTTTGTCTGCAATAAGCGGGTTATCAGCACCAAAAAGGAGAGTCTGTACTTCGTGGCGATAAGGGGCGAGTCCTTCCATTGGCAAATACAGTGTTGCGGTAGGTGTCATCGCATTAAGCTGCTGACGCGCCACAGACACAGTGCCTAGAATGGGGGTTTTGCCTTCTTCATCATAATAAAGACCAATACTTAGGTTAATTTTATCTTGACGTGGATCTTTATTATAGACATCCATTAATGAGAGAATCGGATCTCCCGCAAACGCTTCAACCTGTTGAAACACGGCTTTTATTCTCCAATCACTTTTTGTGTGCCAGATAGATACAATATCTTGTGTGCTATTGTTCGTCTAGGTATTCCATAATGACGCGCGAAGTTAATTTGGTAATTAATTCGTACGCGCTAATACCACTATATTTGGCAATTTCTTCTACGGGTAGCACATCTCCCCATAAAATAGCTTCATCACCGACACGATCAATTAGCTCAGATCCCAAATCGACGCTGATCATATCCATGGAAACGCGTCCAACAATCGGCACTTTTCGACCGTTGATCCAAACAGGAGTACCAGAAGGTGCACTACGTGGGTAACCATCACCATAACCGATAGCAATAACACCCAGATAAGTATCTTTTTCACTTACCCATGTACCACCATAACCAACGGGTTCACCTGCTTTATGTTTACGAACCGCAATAAGGCTCGTTTTTAGTGTCATTGCCGGGGTTAAACCAAAGTCTTTACCTGTTCTGTTATCACCCGTTGGTGAGATACCGTATGTGATGATCCCAGGGCGAACCCATTGATAATGGACTTGTGGCCAAAATAAAATTCCCGCAGAAGCAGCGATAGATTTATCACCCGCTTTATCTTGGATAAAGGCTTGAAATAGCTGAATTTGATTTTGTGTGACTTCAGGAATATCAGGCTCATCCGCGCGACTAAAATGACTGACCAAATTGACGGGTTGTTGGACATTTTTACAAGCACAAAGTCGTTGATAAAAAGCCTCAGCTTCTTCAGGACGGACGCCTAAACGATGCATTCCAGTATCGAGCTTCATCCAGACTTTTACGGGTTCTTCTAAATCGGCATTTTCTAACGCTTCGAGTTGCTCTTCACTATGAACAACAGTCTCAATATGGTTAACCACCAAAATGGGTAAATCAACAGCATCAAAGAAGCCTTCAAGTAGTAGGATGGGTTTCACAATCCCCCCACTACGTAATGTTAAGGCTTCACCGATACGTGCTACGCCAAAACAATCAGCATCATCCATTAAAGTATATGCTGTTTCTAATAACCCATGACCATAAGCGTTTGCTTTCACGACAGCTATCAGGTGGCTATGTGGTGCATAGTCTCTTACATGCTGAAAATTGTGACGCAGAGCGCGGCGATCTATTACTGCGGTTGCCGCTTTCATGTTATTTCTCTATTTCCTTTTATTCCGTCAAGGTGGATGGTTATTCGTCGTCGTAAGCAGGGCCTGCGTAGTTATCAAAGCGAGACCATTGACCATTAAAGGTCAATCTTACCGTACCGATAGGGCCATTACGCTGTTTACCAATGATAATTTCTGCCACCCCTTTTAGGTCGCTATTTTCGTGATAAACTTCGTCACGATAGATAAACATAATCAAGTCGGCATCTTGCTCAATAGAGCCCGATTCACGTAAGTCAGAGTTAACTGGGCGCTTATCAGCACGTTGTTCCAAACTACGGTTTAACTGTGACAGAGCGACAACAGGAACCTGTAATTCTTTAGCTAATGCTTTCAAAGAGCGTGAAATTTCAGCAATTTCTAAAGTTCGGTTCTCAGATAATGAAGGTACTCTCATTAACTGCAAGTAGTCAATCATGATTAGGCTTAAACCGCCATGTTCACGATAAATTCTTCGGGCACGAGAGCGCACCTCGGTGGGGGTTAAACCAGAGGAATCATCAATATACATATTACGTTTTTCAAGCAAAATACCCATGGTACTTGAAATACGCGCCCAATCTTCATCGTCAAGTTGCCCAGTACGAATACGGGTTTGATCCACGCGAGACAATGAAGCGAGCATACGCATCATGATTTGGTTACCTGGCATCTCTAAACTAAAGATAAGTACAGGTTTTTCTTCCGTCATTGCCGCATTTTCGCATAAGTTCATCGCGAAGGTAGTTTTACCCATAGAAGGACGTGCTGCGACAATAATTAAATCTGATTTTTGCAGTCCGGCAGTTTTTTTATCCAGATCTTGATAGCCACTGGATACCCCCGTCACACCATCATGAGGTTTTTGGTAGAGTTGCTCTATTTTTTCAACGGTTTCTTCTAAAATGGCATCAATTGCTTTTGGCCCTTCATCTTTATTGGCGCGGGTTTCGGCAATTTGAAAGACGCGAGATTCAGCAAAATCGAGCAGATCTTCGCTGGTGCGTCCTTGGGGATCAAATCCAGCATCAGCAATTTCATTGGCGACTTTGATCATATCGCGAACGACAGCACGCTCACGTACAATGTCGGCATAAGCGTTAATATTGGCTGCACTTGGCGTATTTTTGGATAGTTCTGCTAAATAAGCAAAGCCTCCAACGCTTTCTAATTCTGCGTTTTGTTCTAGTGCTTCTGATAAGGTTATCAGATCAATAGGTTTACCCAGCTCAAGTAAACGCTGCATTTGCGCAAAAATAGTGCGATGAGGTCGGCTATAAAAATCATCGGCAGTGACACGCTCGGAGACATTATCCCAACGCTCGTTATCTATCATTAGACCGCCTAACACCGATTGTTCGGCTTCTAGCGAATGGGGGGGAAGCTTCAACCCTTCCATTTGGCGATCTTTTATCTCAGACATTAGCTTGTCAGTGGTCTTGTTTCTGGCCATAAATCCTGCACAAAGTCGAAAAAATATCAATCAGCGCATTAGTATACGCTAACCCAATAATCTGTGCCTTGTAGAAATAACGATCATTTGTCATTATCTCTACAGGTCGTTACAACGCTGGTTTATATAATCCTAGGTCAATCATCAATCTTATAAAGGAGATTACGATGGCTAAACGCATTCAGTTTGCAGCTCATGGTAATGCCGATGTACTCGAGCTAACTTCATTTACCCCCGCCCCTCTAGGCGATAACGAAGTACAGGTTGCCAATAAAGCCATTGGCATTAATTATATTGATACTTATGTGCGTAGCGGATTATATCCAGTAGAGCATTTCCCAAGTGGCTTAGGAACTGAAGCTGCCGGTGTTGTGATTAAAACAGGCGCTCATGTTACTTCACTTAAAGAAGGGGATAGAGTTGTATATGTACAATCTCCATTAGGCGCCTACAGCGATACGCATAATGTACCAGAAAATAAAGTAGCTCGCCTGCCTGATAATATCTCTTTTGAACAAGCCGCCGCCTCTTTTTTGAAAGGATTAACGGTTTATTATCTATTCAATGAAACATACAAATTACGTGCAGGGGAAACCTTTTTATTCCATGCAGCGGCGGGTGGCGTCGGACTAATTGCCAGCCAATGGGCGAAAGCGATTGGCGCTAAAATGATTGGTACCGCAGGCAGTGATGAGAAAGTGGCTAAAGCTAAGGCCGCAGGTGCATGGAAAGTGATTAACTATCAAACTGAATCTATTGTTGAACGTGTCCTTGCGCTCACCAATAACCAAAAAGTACCCGTTGTGTATGATTCTGTTGGCAAAGCAACTTGGTTGGATTCGTTGCACTGTTTGCAACGCCGAGGCTTAATGGTCAGTTTTGGTAACGCTTCTGGTGCGGTAACAGGGGTTGATTTAGGTATTCTTAATAAATTGGGTTCACTTTATGTTACTCGTCCTTCTATTTCCGGCTACATTACGACGCGCGAAGAGTTAGATGCAGCAAGTGAAGCACTATTTACGTTAATTGGTCGTGGTAAAATTGATGTCAGTGTGCCAGATAATCAGAAATTTGCATTAGCTGATGCTAAAGCCGCACACCGTTATCTTGAAAGTCGTCAATCTCAAGGTTCAAGTCTATTGATCCCATAGTTTTTAAAGGTTACAAGTATAAAAAATCCATCTTTATTAACTGATTAACTAAATAGTTGATTAAGCAATTTGAGTAAGATGGATTTTTATCACGGGTTAAAAAGGACTATTTTTCGGTCACAAACTTAAGCGCATTCTCTAGCACGGTTAAATCAGCACCTTGTTTGTGGGCATTTTCACTTAAATGACGACGCCATTGTCTCGCCCCAGGAATACCTTGGAAAATTCCCAACATATGGCGGGTGATATGACCTAAATAAGTGCCTTGTGAGAGCTCTTTTTCAATATAAGGATACATAGCTTTTACGGCAGCGACGGCATTAGTAACAGGTAACTGATTATCAAAAAGCACGTGATCCACATGAGCCAATATTGATGGATTTTGATAAGCCTCGCGACCTACCATAACACCATCCATATATTTTAAGTGCTCCTGCGCCTCTTCTAGTGACTTAATTCCCCCATTAATTGCCATAGTGAGATGTGAGAAATCACGTTTTAATTGATAAACACGAGGATAATCTAAAGGAGGCACTTCGCGGTTTTCTTTGGGGCTTAATCCCGATAACCAAGCTTTGCGAGCATGAATAATAAAGGTATCGCAGTTATTATCACGGCTGACGGTATCAATAAAATCACATAGAAATTGATAACTATCTTGGTTGTCGATGCCAATACGTGTTTTTACCGTCACAGGAATATCGACCACATCACGCATAGCTTTCACGCAATCTGCAACGAGTTGTGCTTCACCCATTAAACAAGCACCAAAGCGTCCATTTTGTACCCGATCAGAAGGGCAACCTACATTTAAATTAATTTCATCATAGCCACGCTCTTGTGCCAATTTTGCACATTGCGCTAACGCTTGTGGATCACTGCCGCCAAGCTGTAATGAGATCGGGTGCTCTTCGTTGCTATATTTTAAATAATCACCTTTGCCATGAATAATGGCACCTGTTGTGACCATTTCAGTATACAGCAAAGTATTTTTGGTAAGCTGGCGAAAGAAATAACGGCAATGGCGATCAGTCCAATCGAGCATAGGTGCAACAGAGAAGCGATTCAAATTATCTGTTCTTTTATTATCATTAATAGGGTGATTTTCTGTTGTTTTATTGCGTTCTGTATTTTCTGACATGCTGTAATTCTTTCGTCGATTTAGATGGCGACTACCCTGATGAACATAAAGGTAGAAATAAAGGAGTAGTATAACATAGCAAGTTGTTAAGTATGATACAGCCAGAAAGATAAGTATTAAAGATTAAAGTAGATGCATTTTGGTCAAGTTATTGCTACTTGCTACGCCATTTGCTTGATGGAGGAATGTGTTTAGTTCGATATGAGAGGGGCGACTAATACACAGTATATTATCTTAATAATTAAATTTATCTCAATGCTATTAAAAATGAAAATAGCCAATGCTCAAAAATCTACGTTATAAAACAAAAGTAAAAATAAAAAATAGAAAAGGAGCATTGGTTATGAATATTGAAAGGAAAATACTAGTCAAACTAAAAAATATACATTCACTTGATCAAAATAAAAAACTATTACGCTCTGGTTACCATAATCAATATAATACATTTTTATCTAATATTTCTTTTGTTCCAGTATTATCATCATCACAATTACCACCTAAAAATCATCTTTCTCTTACATCAAATCATTTAAATGATTACTATTATTTAAATTTACCTAATGATAACACATATACATTAGATGAAATTATTAAAATATTAAAACAACATCCTGATATAGAATATGTGCAAAAAATTCCAAAATTACCTGTACAGCCACCTAATATTACGCCGGATTTAACTCGCCATCAGCATTATTTAAAAACCCCAAAAATAAAATCAAATGAAATAACTGGGTTAGGTATTATAGACGCTTGGAATAAAAATGCTTATGGACAAGGTATACAGGTGGCCGATATTGAGTGGGATTTTGATTTATCACATCCCGATTTGTTAGCTAATAATATCACGCCACTTTTTCCTTTAACTGAAAAAACCGATCAAGCCGACCATGGTACGGCAGTGGCGGGGTTAATTATGGGGAAAAAAGACGGTAAAGGTATTACTGGGCTTGCTTATAAATTAGATATGTTTTATGCCATATCAGAATTAAGCAGTGGTCGTATTGAAGCAATTATTGCCAGTAAACAGAAATTACACGCGGGTGATATTGTTTTATATGAGATGCAGACAGTTTGTGAACATCATGCTTATGTTCCTGCTGATTATGAAATGCATATCTGGGAGGCAACTCGTACATTAACAGAAGCGGGGATTATTGTGATCATGGCTGCCGGCAATGGGGGGGTTGATCTCGATTTACCTTTTTATGATAGCTATCGTCAACGTAGCGATAACCACTCTATACGTGTCGGTGCGGGCTCGCCTTATACGCTAAATCGTTTACCTTTCTCAACGCATGGCTCCCCCATTCATGTGCAAGCATGGGGAGAAGATGTGACTACTGCCGGATATGGTGATCTTTTTCATGGTGATGGGAATAACAAATATACGGCTAATTTTAGTGGAACATCATCAGCCTGTGCATTAGTCGCGGGGGCGGCTGCAGTTATTCAATCTTGGTATAAAGATAAAACCAACACGGTATTAACGCCAATAGAGATGCGAGAGCTACTGATTAAAACAGGAACCTATCCATCATTAAATGAAAAGATTGGCCCTTTGCCTAATGTGAATAATGCCATCTTACATTTAAAAAATTTAATCCAATATAATTAATAGAAAGGATACCTTCTATGGCTTAAGACTATGGAAGGTATTTTTAGTATTTATCTTGCTGAAAATAATCTTTTTTAAGTCTGTTTTAGACTTGAAAATACCGCGATAGAATGATTTGT
>NZ_CAWPAV010000166.1:0-1648 GCF_963885725.1 Proteus sp. G4380 | reverse complement strand
TTATAAATAATACTCATTATCACTGTTCTATATCGTAACTCATTGAAGAATACATATGCGTACTTTTTCTTTCATTTGTTTTCATTATCCACTAATTACCCACCATGCTTTTCCTTGAAATTGAAAATTTTCAACAATATTCATACCTAATTTTTGATGTGCTTTTAGCGAGCGGATGTTTTCACTATTAATAAATGCAATCGGGCGACCACCTTGTAACGCACCAATATATTGGTAAAGCTCGGTTAATAGCGATTTTCCGCGGTATGATTTATCAATACATACAGGACCGTAAAACCAATTATTGTATGTAAGGCTAGGAAAACGTCGATTAATTTCTTGAGCAATAGGTGGAAGAGAAAAAGAACTGACCGGAAAGCTGAAAACAACCGCTATAATCTGTTCTTGGTCAGTTGCGACTATGGCATTGGTACTACTTTGGTACATAGCTTCAACTTTATCGTGTGGATAATCACCATATAATCCACCTTGCTGTGACTGTGAGTTTTCTTGTAGTAATGAAGTCACTGCTTTGATATCAGCGAAGGTCATTTTTCGTAATGGATAACTCATGTTGTGTCTCTTTTAGTCATGGAGAATTATGTCATTATAGGAAAAATGTCACTATCACAAAAGGGAATAAAAACAGAAGATAAGCTTATCTTTTTAATAAGTGTTATGCATTTATTTTATTTAGAAAAATATTGTTAAGCAGCAATAAGGATACTACTGCTTAAATAATAAAAAACTTTCTTATTAAGAGGTGAGGTTAATTAATAAGATCACCAGCCATAAGCTAATCCGCCGCCAAAAATAAGCTCTTGTTCACTATTAATTGATGAGTTAAATCGAAATGCTATATCATTATTTGGCTGATATTGGATACCTCCAGCAAGTGCTATGCCAGTACGATAATTACTAATACCGATGCCACCACTAAAAGTATGATGAGTAAGATAAGGAATATTGGTCATGGCAATTGAGGAAGCAATACCTGCATAGACTTTTTTTTCTAATGAAATAACTTTTTTATCAAGTGCTTCAATTGCATCGGTAATTGATGCTTGTCGTCTTCGATAATAATCATCAAACTCATGAATGGTTTTTTTGATGGTGTTTAAGTTATTATTAGTTTGATTTCTAAAAACATTTATTTGGCTATCAGTTAACCTTTTATTTTTACTAAGTAGTGCTTTTGTTTGTGCCAGATTGACTGCATCAGTATTATTTTTACCTTCACTGACATTGGTGAGTCGTGCTGTTTGTTTCTCTTCACTATTACCAAATGAAACCGTATTTTCCTCATTGGCTAATGCAGCATAACCAATAGCAACCGAACGAGTATTGGCGGCTTGGCTATTGATACCTATAGCAGTGGCACCGCTGTCGGATGCTTGACTATTGTCACCGAGTGAAAAACGGGCAAGATTATCATGGTTGGGAGTTAGTGAATTATCTATATTTGATGTTGGTAAGGTATTAGCGTAAGAGAGTGTAGGGAATAAAAAAGACACTAAAAATATTTTTTTTAATAGCATGTTATTCGTCCTGTAATGGATAACAGAGTTGCCAATAAATGCTAAATGATTCTTTTTCTCATCACAATCTAGAATAAATGAAATCACTCTTAAAATTAATTTTGTTTAAT
>NZ_CAWPAV010000165.1:0-2824 GCF_963885725.1 Proteus sp. G4380 | reverse complement strand
TATATTTTTTTTCATTGTTTGAGTGTTAATTTTAGATAATATCATTTATATGATAGGTATTTACGGATAGTAAAAACAAATTTGGTTGTGTACTGTGCATTTTCTGTTTTTTTTATAAAAAGGATAAATCATGCAAACAAAAAAACAGGGAGGAAGTCGTTTTCTACGCACAGTGGAATGGCTTGGAAATGCACTCCCCCATCCCGTTATTTTATTTATTATTTTAATTGCTATTTTACTTGTATCTTCAGCGGTTGGTGAATACTTCGGCGTTACAGTACAAGATCCACGACCAGAAGGCGCTAAAGGGCGCGCTGAAGATGGTTATATTCATATTATCAGTTTACTTGATGCTGATGGTATACGACGTATTCTTGCTAATATTGTTACCAATTTTACAGGGTTTGCTCCTTTAGGAACCGTACTGGTGGCTTTACTCGGTGTCGGAATAGCTGAACGAGCGGGATTATTATCAGCCGTTATGCGTTTAGTGGTTATGAAAGCTCCACGCAAAATGACCACATTAGCCATTGTATTTGCAGGTATTATGTCAAATACTGCAGCTGAATTAGGATATGTTGTCTTGATCCCGCTATCGGCAATTATTTTCCATTCGCTAGGTCGTCATCCATTAGCGGGGATTGCTGCTGCGTTTGCGGGAGTATCTGGCGGATATTCAGCTAACTTACTGTTAGGGACTATCGATCCATTATTATCAGGTATTACACAACAAGCAGCACGCATTATTGACCCAAGCTATATTGTTGGTGCGGAAGCAAACTGGTACTTTATGTTTGTCAGCACCTTTTTAATTACATTTTTAGGCTACATCATCACAGAAAAAATCGTTGAGCCTCAGTTAGGGCCTTATAATGGTAATGAATTAGATGATGAAGAAACTGATCTAAAAAATGCTGCGCAAGTTACCCCTCTTGAGAAAAAAGCACTATGGGCAGCAACAGGAACATTTATTGTGATGGCCATCATTCTGGCATTCACTGTCGTACCTGAAAATGGCATATTAAGAAACCAAGAAACAGGTTTAATTGGTAACTCACCATTCTTAAAATCCATTGTTGTATTTATTTTCTTATTTTTTGCTATCCCCGGTATTGTTTATGGTTGGATAGCTAAGACTATGCGTTCAGATAAAGATATTGTCGATGCCATGGCAAACTCTATGAGCACATTAGGTCTTTATTTAGTAATTATTTTCTTTGCTGCTCAATTTGTGGCTTTTTTTGGCTGGACAAATATAGGGCAAGTGATCGCTGTTAAAGGTGCGGCTTTACTTAATAGTATTGATATGCCAAGTGGGTTGCTATTTTTGGGCTTTATTTTAATTTGCGCCTTTATCAATTTAATGATTGGTTCAGCTTCCGCGCAATGGGCAGTAACGGCGCCTATTTTTGTTCCTATGTTAATGCTGGCAGGTTATGCGCCAGAAACTATTCAAGCAGCTTATCGTATAGGTGATTCGGTGACGAATATTATTACGCCAATGATGAGTTACTTTGGTTTAATCTTAGCGGTTGCCACAAAATATAAGAAAGATACGGGTATTGGAACTATGATCTCGATGATGTTGCCATATTCTATTATCTTCTTAATTGGTTGGTCACTGTTATTCTACCTTTGGGTATTTGTTTTCCACTTACCTGTAGGGCCTGGATCGCCAATTTATTATTCACCGCATGCGGGATAATATTATTCTTTAGATAAGCTTATACAAGGATGTATAGGCTTATTTGTGTTTATCTTTATGTGTTGCTAACTTTTCTGTTAATTGGGTTGCATAGTCCGTATGTAGAAACTGTGTGTCCATTCCTGCCTGTTGTAATTTTAATTCGAGTAAAGTGAGTTTTTTTTGTAACTGTTCATCTTTGATGCCAGTTTCTGAAAGTGAACTTAATATTTCGGCTAAAGATAATGCATCTTTTCTATCTTGCATTTCTGGGGGCAAAAAGCCGGCATTCTTAAGCAAATGATAACTAGCCCGCAAAGACTCAGGAACATGACTGTTATCATCTAATACCAAGGGTTTACCTTCTCCTGGCAAAGAAGAGAGTTCACCATTTTTCAACGCCTTTTCAATGTGGCGCTCCGCCCATTCATCAAGAATTGACATTATTCAGCCTCAACATTAATGACTAATGTAATCAATAAAATAACAAACTTAATTTCACTTGATCAAATCACATAAAATGATATTATGTTTTTATATTATATAAAATTATATATTGTTATAGGGAGAGTAAAATGAGCAAGTACCAAGAAATAGTAACAGACATCTCGGGGAATATGGGGGCATTATCTAAAAATATTCCTGAAGTTATGAAGTCATTTATGAGTACCACCAAAGCAAGCTCTAAAGATGGTGTGCTCGATGCTAAAACCAAAGAGCTGATTGCTATTGCCATTGCTGTTGCTAATCGTTGCGATGGTTGTATAGGTTTTCATACTAAAACCCTAGTTGAATTAGGGACGACAGAGCAGGAGCTTGCAGAAGCATTGGGCGTCGCGATTTATATGGGAGGGGGCCCTTCTGTGATGTATGCGTCCAATACCATGGGTGCTTTTAAAGAATTTAGTCAATAGTATTTAATAAAATTTAGTTATCATTATAGCCAGCATATTGCTGGCTTTTTGGGTTTTAAAGCTTATAGTGGCTCACTTATATTTTAGTTTTTCTTAATGATTACTAATGGTATTAGTTATATTCGTGAAATGCCAAAAGGAAATTATTATTGATAACCTTTTTTTATAAAAACATAAAGGAATTGTGAGTATTTTTACGTAAAAAAATAAAAGATAACAATTTGAT